>CAXTCH010000547.1:0-2012 GCA_964241945.1 uncultured Mucilaginibacter sp. | reverse complement strand
ATAATTTTTATATATGACCCTTTATCAAAAGCATCAATAATGAGGTGTGAACTGTCGCTCTCGGGAAAAGTAAATTTGAAATTTGCGGCCCTTTCGGTGGGTGTAATTTCGGTAGTTATATCATAATCGGCCAGGAAAACACTATAATAATAAGGCTTGGTAACTTCTGCCTTATGCGAGAACCAGCTGGCCCGCTCATTCTCATCCAACTTTAATTTACCGGTTTCGGGAAAAATGGAAAACATACCATAATCATTCATCCATGGTGAGGGCTGGTGGGTTTGCTTAAATCCTTCAATTTTATCTGAAGTATAGGTATACTGCCAACCGCTGCCCATTTTACCGGTTTGGGCAGTCCAGAAATTCATCCCCCAAGGCAAGGCTACGGCCGGGTAAGTGTTCCCGTTTGACAGGGATGGCTTCGAATCGGTGCCCATAAGTGGGTTTACCCATTCGGCCAAATTGTTTTTATTGGCAGGCTGTGCCAGAGTAATTGCAGGCAAAAGCGCAATTACCATCCATAAAAGTTTTTTCATTCCAATAAATCCCGGAGCTTAAAGCTTTTTGAAAATTAAGAAGTGTTTAAGAGCAACAGCATAAACAACTAAACTCCCGTGCATGAAAATTCATGCACGGAAAGTAAAGCTTGCTTATCAACTATAAATCAACTACCATTTAAGAACTACATGAACACCCTCAGGACTGTTATCAAAGCCCAAAAGCAGTGTTTTCGTGGGCTTGTCCCACGCCGACTTCACCTCACTTACGGCCTTACCCGAACTATCAGTTACGGCAACAGATTTTGGTTCGGCCGGAACCAGTATGCGCATACTGTTAATGGTATTGGCCGGGCTTTTGGCTACAAATGAGTAACTTCTGCTGGTAACCTGCTCCTCATCTATCCGCGAAGCGGCAGCCAGTACCTGGGGTTTACTTTTATCCGCTACCCGCTTCAAATCAAACAGTAAAGATTGCTCACCCGGGTTGACTACTTTTTCGGTAAGCACCGGCAACTGCGGATCGAACAGATCAATAACCGGACCTTTAACGGTATACGGCGTTGTATCATTATTTTCGTCCATCACCGAAATAATATCGTATGGCCCTCTTTCCAGATACAGGCTGTTTTTGTAAGTGATGGTACCAGCATGCGCATCGTTTTCAAACGCCCGTTTTACCAAAGCCGTAAAATCTTTATCACCCTTCGCCTGCATCACAAATTCTTTAGGGTTTTGCCTGATGATGTATACCACCCCGTTACCATATTTATATTGTTGCTGATTGGCGCTGGGCGTAATTCCCATCAGTTTAAATAAATGCTGCGAAGGTGCAGTAAAACTGTTGCCTTTGGTATCCCACCATTCCATTACACTTTGGTAAGGATCGTCATCGCGGCCACAGTAAATTAATACGCCTCCTTTTTTCACCCAGTCAGCCAGGTGCTGGTGCACTTCTGCGCTATTGGGTTTCATATTAGAATAGCTCATCACCAGCACTTTGATATTTTTCAGGGTATTTGCATAAGCCAGATTTTCCATATGTACCGTTTGTACCGGAATTCCTCGTTTTAACAAAGGCAGGGTTTGCCCGTAAAAATTGGAGAACTGCGGATCTTCAAACCCGTTATGGGTAGGAAAGCGCTGAAACATCAGTGAGTTGCTCATCAGCACCCCGATATTGTTTACCCCGGTTACAGCATTGTTAGTGAGCGGCATTTTATTCAGCACATTTATCATCACCTGCATCTGGGTAGAATAATATTTGGGGATCAGCACACTGGTGCTGCTGTTGGCTAATTTATAGGGGCGGGTATAAATGCGCTCGGGCCATGGCATTACTTCATAATTATCAATCATGGGGTACAATATTTCTGCCGTAAAAGTAGCCTGATAGTTACGCTTGTAATCAGCCCAATCACGCGGCCAGTCTTCTATCTGGTCGGTCAAAAAGTATACTTTCCGACCGGTAGGCGCAGTCATTGACATGGTATAACCATATTCTAAAAAGCCGTG
>CAXTCH010000546.1:0-2022 GCA_964241945.1 uncultured Mucilaginibacter sp. | reverse complement strand
TGATTACCCATCGCCCTCCATGTTCGCAAAAGGGCGGCTACCCTATTGTTATTGGCAATACCATCAGGGGCTTTGGAGATATGGGGCATTATGTATCACTGTTTTCATTGAACCCTAAAAAAAGTTCCTTTCATCAGACCGGGGTTGCCCCCAATGATTTGTCCGACCGGATCAACTACCAGGTATGTTCCGTCGATATCAGTATCTCACTTGGCCAGGCTATCCTGAATATTTTTAGCCAGACCGCCAGCAATATTGAGCGCTTTTATACTTCAGATTTTGAGCGTATGCTGACTGATGAACTAAAAACCCGGGAATATGACATTGTGCAGTTTGAAGGTTTGTTTGTAGCCGGCTATCTCCCTGCTGTACGAAAAGCGACCAAAGCAAAGCTGATTTACCGCGCCCACCATATTGAACATCAGGTATGGCATCGGCTGGCCAGGCAAAAACAGGATCCGTTTAAGCGCTTTTACTTGAATTCTATTGCCCGGCGCATTAAACGTTATGAGGTGCAACAACTAAATAAATATGACGCTATAGGTGCCTTTACCCAACAAGACAAAAACACCATGCTGAATTACGGCGCCAAAGCGCCTATCGAAATTTTGCCGGTGGGTATCGACATCGATCATTACCATCCGGATGTAAGCAAAACTGAATTTCCGAGCTTGTTTTTTCTGGGCTCGCTGGATTGGATGCCGAACCGCGAGGGTATTGAGTGGTTTCTGTATAATTTTCACAAGCAGCTTGTCGACGGCGACCTGCGCGTGCGCTTCTATGTGGCCGGTAATGACATACCGGAACGCTTTGACGACTATGAAGTGATGGGGAAAATTTACATTCAGGGCGAGGTAGATGATGCTTTGGAGTTTGTGAACAGCAAAGCCATCATGATTGTACCGCTGCTGTCGGGTGGCGGTATGCGGGTAAAGATTGTGGAGGGCATGGCCATGCAGAAGTGCATTATTTCTACCGCGTTGGGAGCCGAAGGTATTGAATACCGGCATGGCACCAACATCCTGATTGCCAATAACCAAGAGGAATTTGAACGGGCCATTAAGCGCTGTATCTCTGATGAGAACTATTCCAAGGAAATCGGTCGCAACGCCCGCTTACTGGTTGAGGAGCAGCACAGCATCAGCAGGGTTACCCAAAAACTGGTTGGCTTTTACGAGCAGGTTTTAAGTGCCGAAGCCTGACTTAATTTTCTTACTTTTGCCGCAATTTAAATACTTTCTTTAATGAAAAATACAGCTTTAACAGATACCCATAAACACTTGGGCGCTAAAATGGTGCCTTTTGCAGGTTATAATATGCCGGTGCAATATGCCGGTATTAATGCAGAGCATGATACTGTCCGTAAAGCTGTAGGGGTATTTGATGTAAGCCACATGGGCGAATTTATATTGAAAGGCGACAAAGCCTTAGACCTCATACAACGTGTAACCAGCAACGATGCCGCTAAGCTATATGACGGTAAAGTGCAATACTCCTGCCTGCCCAACCAGCAGGGCGGCATTGTAGACGACCTGCTGGTTTACCGCATGGACGATAAAACGTATATGCTCGTGGTAAACGCCTCTAATATTGAAAAAGACTGGAACTGGATCAGCCAGTTTAATACTGAGGGGGTGGAGATGAAGGATATTTCAGACCGTACTTCGCTTTTGGCGGTACAAGGGCCTAAGGCGGCTGAAGCTTTACAAACCTTAACCGATTTGGACCTGGCCTCAATGGAATATTACACCTTCAAGAAAGGCACGTTTGCAGGTATTGACAATGTGCTGGTATCGGCCACCGGGTATACCGGCGCAGGCGGGTTTGAAATTTATGCAGACAACGCGCATGCCCAGGAACTGTGGACTGCCATATTTAAGGCCGGTGAGCCCTTTGGCATTAAACCTATCGGCCTGGGCGCCCGTGATACGCTGCGCCTGGAAATGGGCTTTTGCCTGTATGGGAATGATATTGACGATACCACATCGCCCCTCGAGCCCGGCCTGGGCTGGGTAACCAAGT
>CAXTCH010000545.1:0-2050 GCA_964241945.1 uncultured Mucilaginibacter sp. | reverse complement strand
TTTTAAACCTGATTTTATGCCCCACATTAATTTATCTCCTGAATTTCCGGGGATTCGCAGCCTGTTTATGTTCAGGCCCGAGACTGCGGCACCCTTAAACCATTTAGTGCAAACCCTGCTGCACAACCCGCACCCTACTTTAAGCGCCGGTGAGCGTGAACTGATTGCCACTTACGTATCGAGCCTGAACACCTGTAAGTATTGCATGACCATACACGGCGCCATAGCCAGGCATCAGTTAGGCAGTGATTATGAACTGATTGAGCAGGTAAAAAATGACCCTGAAACAGCGCCCATCAGTAATAAGTTAAAGGCTTTGTTAAAAATTGCAGCTAAGGTGCAAAGCGGCGGTAAAAATGTACTGCCTGCAGATGTAGAAGCTGCCCGCGAAGAAGGTGCTACCGACATCGAAATTCATGATACGGTGCTGATTGCCGCCGCCTTTTGCATGTTTAACCGATATGTAGATGGCCTGGCCACTTGGCAACCGGACAATGATGAGTTGTATGACAAAATGGGCGCTCAGCGAGCGCGTGAGGGCTACTATACCCCGCCGCCCAAAGTAAGCGAAATGAATTTAAGTGAACCCGCAACTGCATAACAATGGCACACATTAGTTTACCCAACGAAGAGCAGCTACCCGGTATTACCGGACTGCTCAATTATCGCCCTGAAACTGCCAAGCCCCTGCTCGAACTGGCTGAAACCTTGCTGCGTCAACCCAACAGCCTTAGCAGCGGCGAGCGGGAAATCATTGCGGCATCCGTATCCTACTGGAACCAATGCCATTTTTGCCATACCTCACATGCGGCGGCAGCGGCCGCCCACCTGGACGCTGGTATGAATTTGATTGATGACATTAAAGCCGGATTGCCCGATACGCCAGTTTCAACTAAGCTAAAAGCTTTGCTACAGATTGCCCATCAGGTACAGCGCGGCGGTCAGCAAGTAACTACCTCGGCTGTTGAAGCTGCCCTCGCCGAAGGTGCAACTGACGTAGAAATACACGATACTGTACTTATAGCTGCTGCTTTCTGCATGTATAACCGTTATGTGGATGGATTAGGTACCTGGGCGCCTCAGGCCAATGAGGATTATATGCCGATGGGTGAGCGCATGGCCCATGTTGGTTATGGAAAGTATTGAGCTGTTTTTATCCAAGAAAACCCCTTCCTTAACATGATCAATTAATGGAGAGGAAGGGGTCTAATGCGCTATTCTGTTCTGGTTGGAAGTACCTTTATGCGGCTTGATGATAGTGCGCAATACGTTGAGCACTAAACTACCGTTAGGTTTTCTTTTTTTCTGATCGAAACCCGAGGTTGCTGAAGTCACACCATCCAACGAGGATTTCCATATCAGTTCAAAAAAAGAATCGTGTGGGTCGCGCGTAATATTAATCGGCCCTTTCCTGAATTTACCATTTTTGCCGGGATTGTCATTGGGCAAAAAGGCATTGGTAAAGAAAGACAGTAAGCCCCGCTTCTTTAACGTTCCTGATTGATCATCATGCTTCAGCAGGTTGATTTTCATGTTGGTGTAATACCAATTTACATGACCTTTGGCGCCATAACGGTTAGCGTTCAACTGCATATACATTTTTTGCACATTGGCCGATTGCACTGATACCATAGCCAATGGCTTAGCCAGCGGATTGAATGCCCAGCCATCCATAGGCCCCAGTGTAGTAATCGAGCTAAAAATTCCGTTGCTGATTTGCCTCAAATCGAAACGGTAAGTGGTATGCAGCTCGCCCGCGCCCATTAACCGGGCCTGCGTATTTACTACGATGTACGGGTTATGCGCTTTCCGGGACGCGTTATTGGTAATGTTGGTATATACGCTCTCGAGATGAGTCAAAAATAACTTAGCGTCCTCTCCCGATTTTCTGGCCGCTATAACATATTGCAGATAACCCTTATGCATCTGCATAGTGTCAATGGTAATGTCAAACGCCAGTTCTTCCAGCTTTTGGTGCGGGTAGCCATCCGGGCGTAAAGGCCGGTTACGCCGCGGACGGTCATAGCTGTTCATCACTTCGCCCCAGGAG
>CAXTCH010000544.1:0-2057 GCA_964241945.1 uncultured Mucilaginibacter sp. | reverse complement strand
CGGTTAAGGTTACCCGCAATAAAGTGGGGTGTTTACTCAACTGCGGCCCGCCCCAGTCCGTTTCATCACCATTCCATATACGCAGCGGCACAAAAATGCCGTTTTTATAATTCCCTTCCTCTACTTTAAGATACTGCCAGGCCCGGTTGGCGTGTGCTTTCAGCGGGCGGAAGGTAACGTTGCACAGATTGCCCATCAGTAAAAACTCATTTTCGCCCAAACTGACAATCATAAGTTTGCCATCAGGTTGTGCATTGGCATGAAGTGTACCGCCTTCCCGCTCTCCGAACTTAACTACCGCTTCCCAGGCACTCACATTAATCGTTTGGGCAGCGTGGTCTTCCTGTTCCACCGCTGACTTTATTTTACCTTCAAAACCCCATTGTGCCAGCTGGCGTATCATGGGCAAGGCTAATCTGTAAGCCTGTGTATAAAGTGAAAGCTGTTGATCGGGCAGGTTCGCCGCGGTGTCAATACTATTATTATCAATGCCAAACGGCGCAAAGCCAATACCGTTACCGGCCATTACCGAATACAGGTATTTGGCGTTTACCGGTTTCAAGCCTATCTCCGGAACGAAAAGTGCGTTATCCGGCCGGTTATACAAATCCAACACCTTTAAAACACGGTTGCTACCCTCCAGGTACACATCAGGTGCTACTAAATCAAGTGCTGGGGCGGCCGCTTTCCAAATGGGAATAACATTGTCGGTAGCGCCGCCGCTTTCATAATTGGTAGCCGGCGGATTTGTAAGGGGGTCGCGCAGTGCCGCATTGGCATACATGGGCAGCGGATAGACTTTTTTACCGGCAGCAGCCACCTGCCCGATATAACTTGCCACATGCCAGGCATGAAAGTATTCATCGGCCCTGTCACCAAAAACAGCTTGCCAGCTACCGCTTTTTGTCGCAGGTATATTCAACGCTTTGAGCAGTTCGGGCGACAGCATAGCAGCAGGTACCGGCTCTTCAAACAACTTTTGCGCTTCAGGCGAGTAATCGCGTACGCTGTCCCAGGTGCCGGGCTCGTTTTCAACCTGCATCATAATTACCGTGCGCTGCGGGTCGGCTTGCTTTAAATAAGTCATTAAAGCGGTGAAGGCATTGATATCAGCATTCAGCGTAGCTTTAGCATGAGGCGAAGGCGAATCGATGGGCTGACCTTTCCGGCCGGTTACGTTAGGATGTTTTGCGGCGTCTCGCTTCATCCACCCGGGCATGTAATGATTACTGCCGTTTTTCCAGGTGCCAAACCAGAGAAGCACCAATCTTGTCTGGTGCTGACGTGCCTGCAAAAGCAAGCTGTTTACTATGGAAAAATCAAATTTTCCGGGTTCAGGTTCTATCTGTTCCCAGTATACAGGTATCTCTAAAGTATTCGCATGTAAATAGCTAACCGCTTCCCACACGTTGGGCAGCATAGCAGGCCAGCCGCTTGAGTTGTGCACCTGGCCGCCCAGTATAAAGTAAGGCTGATTGTCCACCAACAAAGCATAGCGATTATTTTGCTTGATAATACGCGGTAAAGGCTGGCTGGTTTCCTGACCGGAAACGCCGGCGGAAAATAGAAACAGGAACCACAGCGGCAGAAGGTTTTTATGAGTCATGAGGGAGACACTTAGCGGTGTAAGGCAGAATGGTCTTTATAAGATCAAATATAAGGTGATTGCTCTATGTCTTGTACATAACAGGCGACATTTGATTCAGCGGGTCACCCTTATTTCCACTTTTTTATATTATTTTCGCAAAGCCTTCCTGATTTGCAGGAAGGCTTTGTTATTTTTACTCATTGATTGCACATGGAAGAAACTAACAACAACGACCAGCAAATAAACATCGAGCTTTCAGAAGAAATAGCCGAAGGTGTATACGCCAATCTGGCCATCATTACGCACTCCAGCTCCGAGTTTGTGCTGGATTTTATCCGTATTATGCCGGGACTGCCGAAAGCGAAGGTAAAATCGCGCGTGGTACTAACGCCTGAGCACGCCAAGCGTTTATTGGCCGCTTTGGAAGATAACCTCGAAAAATATGAGGCCATAAACGGAACAGTAAAAG
>CAXTCH010000543.1:0-2066 GCA_964241945.1 uncultured Mucilaginibacter sp. | reverse complement strand
AATTGCTGTATACAACTATTAATTAGCTCAATATCAATCAATAAAGAAGAGGCATAGGGTTCGTTAGCAATTATCGTTTCCCTTCGAAGCGGTAGAAGTAAGCCGTTGATCAAAACACGAGTTTATGAACCACGCTATCTTACTTACTCCTCAACTCTCTCTCTTTTCATAACCCACCAGCGTCTCACCTCATGCAGGGCGATAACCGGGACGTAAAAAGCCACGTCACTGGCTATTTTACCGGCCATAATGCCGAGGGCATAGTTGTTCATCAGGATAGGGAAGAGGTACATGAAAAAAGGGCGTACAAACAGACTGTCCAGTATCTCGGCTGGGCCAAATTCAATCAGCATATGGCCTAGCACTTTCAGTACATGCATGGCTGTAAACCGTTGATTATGCTGCTGTAGGGTACGCCGCATGGATAGTGAAGCCTGTATCAGCAGGGTTAAATAAAAGCCGGTGGTTTCGCCTATGGCACCGGCGTAAGCAGCCAGCACCTTGTTTTGAGTGAGGCGCAGAGCCATATACGAGGCTACTACGGCCATTAGCGAGCCTGTTGCCTCCGCCGGCAAAAAGCGCTTTATCCAAGCAATTGCCTTGTTCCTAAAGCCTTTTTTAACCGGAAGCCTATCAAATCGTGCAAGCTCATTACTCATACACTGCCTGCTTAACGGGTTTTGAGGTTATAATATTCATTATTCAAGTTGAGGAACCAAAGTTTCCCGTTATTGCGAAGATATTTATTTAGTCACCCTAAACAAAAAAGACCGCCTCCGGAGAGGCAGTCTTTTCCATATCTAATTCGATTAAAATGTTAAGCGGGCACTTTATCTTTTACCTCGCGCTCCCAAAAACGGTGCTGCTTTATGGCGTGGATAAATTGTCCGGCTAAATTTGCAGCGTTTTGCGCATCGCCTAATATGATACCTGCCGTAGCGGCATCACCCGAAGGGGCTTTGCCGTCTTTCAATTTACCGTTTACATAGGTTTGCTTAATCAAGTCTATCCCTTCAGCATCGGCAGCAATGGCTTTGCAATGGCGGTAGGCCTCGTTAATAAAATGAATTGCATCCGGCTCATCCTTTAATAGGGTTACGCTTTTTGCGCCGCCGGGTACGTAAACGGCATCTACCAAAACCGAGGCACCGGTCAAAAAGGTACGGTCTACCTTCAACTGGTTACCGGCAGAATCTTTGATAAAGCCCGCATGCGGCGCATGGATGCGCACCACAGCGCCTTCGGCTTCCAGTGCATCTTTTACAGATTTCAACGAATTTGCATCTACACCATCCGCAGCCAAAAATGCCACCTGACGGGTTTCGATAGAATCTTTTTTGGTATTGGCCATGCTCAAAGCCGGCGATTTGTCTACCGCCTGCTTTTTAGCTGTGTTTTGATAATCTGCCGGGTTGGCATCTGCCGGGTAACTTTGGTTAAGCGGCGCTTTGGCTTGCGGCACGTCCATACCCAAACCTTCGGCCACCCGTTTGGCCAGGGTCTGGTCTACATTGGATAATAATACCAATACCCGTTCGCGTATTTCCACCATATCCACTTTACCCAACTCAAAACGCAAGGCGTCAGACAGGTGGGTTTGTTCCGGTTCGCTCATGCTGTTGTAAAACAGCGTAGCCTGGCTAAAAAAGTCAAAAAAGCTTTTGCTGCGTTTACGCAGTTTCGGGCCTTCTACCGGTGCGGGGTAACTTACATAGCCACCCTCCGATGCTTTGGCCTGCCGTGGATAATTATCGCCTATACCATTCGGGTGATAGGCGGTTTTTCCTTTATTAATCTGCATGCGCATATGACCGTCGCGCTGGTTGTTATGTACCGTGTGGATGGGGCGGTTAATCGGGATTTCCTGAAAGTTCGGACCGCCCAGGCGTTTCAACTGGGTGTCGGTGTAGGAAAACAAGCGGCCCTGCAGCAGCGGGTCGTTACTAAAATCAATGCCCGGCACCACGTGGCCCAAATGGAAAGCCACCTGTTCGGTTTCGGCAAAGTAATTGTCGGTGTTGCGGTCCAGTACCAAACGACCAATGGGCTGTACCGGTACCAGTTCT
>CAXTCH010000542.1:0-2095 GCA_964241945.1 uncultured Mucilaginibacter sp. | reverse complement strand
GTGCATGGTTGATAAAGTTAAAAGTCAAAAGTTAAAAGTAAAAAATTCCCTGCTAAAATATGTGTCACATTCCGATATCTGTAAAACACAAGGGCAACACCCAATTCTATAATAAGGAAAGAGTAAAACCTTAAAATTTTCTAAATCCAATAATTTCTCTCACTTCTCTGATTGTACGTGAGGCGCTTTCACGGGCTTTGGCGGCACCGTGCATAGCTACCTGACGCAGGTAAGGCTGGTTGCCTGCAATGTCATTGATACGCTCACGGATGGGCGCAGTGGCGATAATCATGTCTTCGGCCAGCTGCTTCTTTAAATCGCCATAGCGGATTTGGCATTTGTTGTATGATTCATCAAATTGGGTGTAGGTGTCGGCCGAAGATACTACCTTCATTAAATCGAACAGATTTTGTATTTCCGAAGCCTTCTCTTGATTTTCTACGGTCGGACCGCTATCAGTTACCGCCTTCATTACTTTTTTGCGGATGACTTCGGGCGGATCAGACAGATATACTGCATTACCTTCACCTTCCGATTTGCCCATTTTACCCTTGCCGTCCAGCCCAGGAATTTTTACCAGATTACTGCTGAAATTAAAAGCGTAAGGCTCCGGAAAGTATTCATGGTTGTATAAGCGATTAAACCGGTTACCAAAAGTGCGCGCCATCTCGAGATGTTGTTCCTGATCTTTGCCTACCGGCACTTTGGTAGCTTTATGAATCAGTATATCAGCCGCCATCAGTACCGGGTAAGTAAGCAAACCGGCATTTACGTTATCCGGGTGAGCGCGTACTTTGTCTTTAAATGAGGTGCTGCGTTCCAGTTCGCCCAAATAGGCGTTCATGTTCAGGTATAAATATAACTCGGCTACTTCGGGAACATCAGATTGGATATAAATGGTAGCTTTTTCAGGGTCGATGCCGGCCGCTAAGTATTCAACCAGTACTTGTTTTACGTTACCGTGCAGGTCGGCAGGCGTAGGGTGAGTGGTGAGCGAATGCAAATCGGCAATAAAAAAATAGCAGTTATATTGCTGTTGCATTTTTACAAAGTTCTGTATAGCACCATAATAGTTACCCAAATGCAGTTTTCCGGTAGACCGGATGCCGCTAACAACAGTTTCCATCATGCGCGAAAGTAAGTATTTTTTATATTTTTGATACCGATGAAGTTACTATTGAAAAAAGCGCACAGCCATTTTTACAGGTACAGCGTGGGCTTTTTCTTTTACTTGTTTTATCCCTTTTTATACTACACCTCGCGTAAGCCGGAGCGATACCCCGGCATGAATAAGTTTCGCAAAATTTGCGGCTTTTTAAGTTCCTTCATTTCGGGCATTTTTTATAAATTTAAGTTTGAGCAGCCTATTGACTGGAGCCGAACTTATATTATTTGCCCTAACCATACCTCGAATATTGATATCTCGGCCATGAGCTTGCTTGTAAAAAATAATTTTTGCTTTATAGGTAAAGAAGAACTGGCCAACAAACCGGTAACCGGTCTTTTTTTTAAAACCATCGATATCACTGTTAACCGCGAAAGCAAAATGTCGTCATTCCGCGCCTTTAAAAAGGCGGAGGAACGGTTGCAAAGCGGCATGTCGGTAATTATATTTCCGGAGGGAAAAATCCCGGATGATTATCCGCCGCAATTACACCCTTTTAAAAATGGCCCCTTCCGGCTGGCTATTGAATTAAAAATCCCGATTATTCCGGTAACCTCGTTAAACACATGGCAAATACTCTGGGACACCGGCCTGGAAAAGGGCAGCCGTCCGGGTGTCTGCCATATATCGGTGCATAAGCCCATCGAAACGGCTCATTTAACTATGGACGACGCTGATGCTTTGCGTGATAAAGTATACGGAATTATTAAAAATGAACTGGAAAGCGTATGAAGATTGATAAAGATACCATCGACCAGATAGCACATCTGGCGCGCCTGGAAGTAAACGAGCAGGAGCGGCAAGAACTGATAGCCGACATGAACCAGATATTGACGTTTATGGACAAACTCAACGAAGTTGATACTTCAGGTGTTGAACCGCTGGTATATATGACTGACGAAGTAAATGTGTTACGTGAAGATGTGGTAA
>CAXTCH010000541.1:0-2101 GCA_964241945.1 uncultured Mucilaginibacter sp. | reverse complement strand
GGAAACGCGGTGCGACTGATAGCGGTACTATGCCCGATAATTTCCATGGTGGGAGATTTAAGGAGAATAGTACCGGCATAGACCACTTCGGAATATTTATTGAAAGAAATATCAGAGCCTGCAATCACTTTGATTTCTTTTTCCAGCGGCTGCAGTTTAATTTGGTGCCTTAGTTCCTGCTGGTGGGCGATTGCCTGCTCGGCGGTTAGCCGTTCGTATTGGGAAGGTTCCATACATACACTAACAAAAAAGCCCCTGCTTTGTGCAGAGGCTTTGTAAGGGTTAACCTAAATATGATTTCAGAATTTTACTTCTGCTGGTATGCCGCAGTCGTTGCAGCGCCTTGTCTTTAATTTGCCTTACACGCTCACGTGTCAGGTTGAACTTTTCGCCGATCTCTTCAAGTGATAGCGGATGATTGGTGCCTAAACCAAAGAACAATACAATAATTTCGCGTTCACGCTCGGTTAAGGTAGACAGTGAACGTTTGATTTCTTCCGACAATGATTCGTTGATCAGAATAGAATCCGTATTGGGTTCTTGATTTTCCAGTACATCCAGCAAAGTATTTTCTTCGCCCTGAACAAAAGGTGCATCCATAGATACATGGCGGCCCGAATTGCTTAGTGTGTCTGAAATTTTATCAACCGTGGTTTCCAGTATGTCAGCCAGTTCTTCGGGTGACGGCTCGCGCTCATATTCCTGTTCCAGTTTGGAAAAGGCCTTGCTGATTTTACTTAAGGAACCTACCTGGTTAAGTGGCAAGCGTACAATGCGCGACTGCTCGGCAATGGCCTGCAGAATGGATTGACGAATCCACCATACGGCATAAGATATAAATTTAAAACCTTTGGTTTCATCAAAGCGCTTAGCCGCTTTTATTAAACCTAAGTTACCTTCATTAATCAAATCGCCCAGGGTAAGACCCTGATTTTGATATTGCTTGGCAACCGATACAACGAAACGAAGGTTGGTTTTAGTAAGGCGTTCTAAGGCAGCCTGGTCACCTTCGCGTATTTTTTGAGCAAGTATTACTTCTTCTTCGGCAGTTATTAGGTCAACCTTACCAATCTCGTGAAGATATTTATCCAGCGACTGTGATTCACGGTTGGTAATGGATTGTGTGATCTTGAGTTGTCTCATCTACGTATTACCTCGATTCTTGTATTAGAGAATTGAACGTGCAAAGGTACAAAATTGTTCCGAATTAATATAGGGGCGATTGACAGAATTGCAATAATGAAGTAAATAAATGCAAGAAATTTTTATTAAATTAAAGAAATTAAATATCGTTTAGCTTAAAAGCCCGTGCCATTCGTATGCCTTTTTCTGTATGCTCTATCGTACAACATTCATTTACAGCATCGTGCTCGAAATAAAGAATATAATTATTACTGGCTGCCTCGTTTAAAAAAGTTTTTTTCTCTGTCAAAGTTTGCAACGGGAACATATCATAGGCCATTACATAAGGGATAGGCAGGTGCCCTGCGGAAGGTAGCAGGTCGGCCATGTATACTATCGTGCGCCCTTTATAGATAATTTTCGGCAGCATCATGGCTTCGGTATGGCCCGATACCAACCGGATGTTTACACCAGGCATAAATTCTATCCCCTCTACCGTGTCCACAAACTCAAGCTGGCCGCTTTCCTGCAAAGGCATTATATTCTCTTTCAAAAAGGAAGCTTTTTCGCGGTCATTCGGGTTTACCGCCCAATTCCAATGTTTAGTGTTGCTCCAGTAGGTGGCATTGGTAAAGGCAGGCACCAGTTGTTCGCCCTGCCGTTCAACAGCTCCGCCCACATGGTCAAAATGCAGGTGCGTGAGGAATACGTCGGTGATATCTTTGCGATGAAAACCCAGCGCGTTCAGCGACTTATCTAATGTATCGTTACCATGCAAATAATAGTGACTAAAAAACTTTTCGCTTTGCTTGTTGCCAATGCCGGTATCCACTAAAACCAGCCGGTTGCCTTCTTCGATCAGCAGGCAGCGCATAGCCCAGGTGCAGAGGTTGTTCTCATCAGCCGGATTAGTTTTTTGCCAGATAGTTTTAGGTACTACGCCAAACATCGCGCCGCCATCCAGTTTAAACAGGCCGGT
>CAXTCH010000540.1:0-2108 GCA_964241945.1 uncultured Mucilaginibacter sp. | reverse complement strand
GTACGGGCATGGTATTCCAGCGGCGGGGCAACGGGGATTAGACCTGCATCATGATGGGGAGCCTGCGGGGTGGGGGCCAGGGGCGATACCACCGCCTTGTTTTGTACTAAAGGCTGAGCTACAAAGGTTTTGATGTCTTCAGGAAATACCGGACCAACAATAAGGTTATTGCTGCGTAAGCCGGCGTTGGTGGCTAAGGCATGGGCTTGCGAAGGCTCGTCTTTGCTGTCATAAACGGTAAGCCGATAATTGTACCCGCGACCAGTTAATGAATCCAACCCTAATTTAAACCCCTGGTAATAGTCAACTGACAGGTTGGCCTTTTCGCGGTTGGCCCTGGAAAAACCCTTAGCCGACGACAGGTTGTCTAACCCGAAAGGCAACAGCAGCGCAATGGATGACGTTTTCTGCGGCAGTAATGCAGTAACCGGCGGATTGGTAGCCGGCCTTTGTACCGACGGCTGCATACGCGTTGGAGCAGGCTGCACCGGATATACCGGTACCCTGCGCTTGGGCGAACAAGCGCTGACCACTACCAGCAAAGCAGCACACAACCAGCTTAACCGTTTACTCCCACTCAATGGTAGCAGGCGGCTTGGAGCTGATATCATATACCACGCGGTTGATACCTTTAACATTGTTAATGATTTCATTTGATATTTTGGCCAGCACCTCGTAAGGCAGGTGGCACCAGTCGGCCGTCATGCCGTCCAGTGATTCAACAGCACGCAGACAGATTACGTTTTCATAGGTGCGTTCATCGCCCATCACCCCTACCGATTGTACCGGTAAATAGATAGCGCCCGCCTGCCAAACTTTGTCATAAAGGCCGGCACTGCGCAGGTTATTGATGTAAATGGCATCCGCCTGCTGCAGGATGTGTACCTTCTCCGGCGTTACCTCGCCCAAAATACGGATAGCCAAACCCGGACCGGGGAAAGGATGGCGGCCTAAAATATTATCGTCGATGCCTAAAGCTTTACCCACTTTGCGCACTTCATCTTTAAACAGCGTGTTGAGCGGCTCTACTACCTTCAGCTTCATAAAATCGGGCAAGCCGCCCACGTTGTGGTGCGATTTGATGGTGGCCGACGGACCTTTTACCGATACAGATTCAATTACGTCGGGGTAAATGGTGCCTTGTCCTAACCACTTTACGTCCTGCACCTGGTGCGCCTCGTCATCAAATACCTCGATGAATACACGGCCAATGGCTTTGCGTTTTTTTTCAGGGTCAGATAAGCCGCTCAATGCATCGTAAAAGCGCTGTTTGGCATCTACGCCTTTTACATTGAGGCCCATGTGCTGATAAGATTCCAGTACCGACGCAAACTCATCCTTACGCAGCAGGCCGTTATCTACAAATATACAATACAGGTTTTTGCCGATGGCATGGTGCAGTAATACCGCCGCAACTGATGAATCCACACCACCGGATAAGCCCAATACCACCTTGTCATCACCTAATTTTTCTTTCAGCTGGGCGATGGTGGTTTCTATAAATGAATCGGGGGTCCAGTCCTGCCGGCAACCGCAAACGTCTACCAAAAAGTTTTGGAGCAGCTGTTTACCATCGGTGCTGTGCGTTACCTCGGGATGGAACTGGATACCGTAGGTTTGCGTACCTTTAACCTGGTAGGCGGCTACCTTTACGGTATCGGTACTGGCAATGATTTCAAAATCCTCCGCTACCTGTGCAATGGTGTCGCCGTGCGACATCCATACCTGCGAAAGTGCCGGAATGTTTTTTAACAGCGAGTTATGGTCATTGATGTAATGCAGATTGGCCCGGCCATACTCGCGCGTACTGCTGGGCAGTACCTCGCCTCCGTTGTGCTGCGCCATATATTGCGCCCCGTAGCATACGCCCAATACCGGCAGATGGCCGTGATAAGCGGTTAAATCCACCTGCGGTGCATCCGCCTGGCGTACAGAATACGGACTACCTGAAAGGATGATACCTTTTACGCTACTATCAACTTCGGGAAAATGGTTAAAGGGGTGTATTTCGCAGTAGATATTGAGTTCTCTTACGCGGCGGGCAATTAATTGAGTAAACTGCGAGCCGAAATCAAGAATGAGGATTTTTTCTTGCATGGGCAAAGATA
>CAXTCH010000539.1:0-2117 GCA_964241945.1 uncultured Mucilaginibacter sp. | reverse complement strand
GAACAACTCCGAAAGTGTGTTTGCCATACAAGCACTGGCCAACTCCGATCCCGGTGGCATTACACAATCCAACGACGGCGACCGGTTAAATTATCCGTATGGCGCTAATAGTCCGTTCGATTGCTGCAGCTTTTATCAGCCCACGCTTGATTTAGCCAATCATTTCCGTACCAATGCCGCTACCGGGCTACCTTATCTGGATGATTTTGATGCGCATGCCATAAAAACGGATATGGGCTTGGCCTCGAGTGATGACTTTACCCCTGATGCAGGTACTATTGACCCCCGTTTGGACTGGACCGTGGGTCGCCGTGGCCTTCCTTATCTCGATTGGGGCTTACACCCAGGTTCAGACTGGATTCGTAACCAGCCGTTTGCCGGACCTTACTCGCCCATCAAACATGTGTATACCCAGGCCGAGCAAAACACTAACGGCGACCAGCACTCTTGGGGGCCAGGTACCGCAGTTAACTATTGCATCATCCGCTTTGCAGACGTGCTGCTGATGGCTGCAGAAACCGAAGCCCAGTTAGGCAATTTAGCCAAAGCTCAAACTTATGTGAATCTGGTGCGCACCCGTGCAGCCAACCCTGACGGGTTTGTATTTACTTACAAAAATGACGATGATCCAACCGGCGGTTTTACCACTACCCCGGCTGCCCATTATCTTATTAAGCCTTATCCGGCCAATAACTTTAGTGCGGGAGGACAGGCCTATGCTTTAAAAGCCATTTATTATGAGCGCCAGGTAGAACTGGCCATGGAAGGTCACCGCTTTTTTGATTTGGTACGCTGGGGCATTGCCAGCCAGGCGATTAACACCTACCTGCAATATGAAAGCAAAATTACCACCGACCTTACCGGCGGACACTTCACTGCACCTAAAAATAATTATTACCCTATACCACAAGCACAAATAGATTTAATGATTAAATCGGGCAAATCGGTGCTAGTGCAAAATCCGGGATATAATTAAATTTCTTTTACCTGTACCTTATCACAGTCAGGTAAAGCAATTTATCTGACTAATACACCTGCCAAGCAATCCCACTGCTTAGCAGGTGTTATTTTTATTTTGGAAGATGCGGAGCCCTCCTGCCCTATCCGACGTTTACCTTGCCCCTCCGAAACATACAGTTGCCTGCTTATAGCTGTTAACCTTGTTCAATCGGGTTATGAAATAACGAATACCAAAGCGCCTCATCAACATCCAATATTTCTTATATAGCTTTGTACAGATGAAAAACTATCTCAGGATTGTACAGATTGATGAGCATTCTATTACGCCCAAATATCTGCAGCTGGTAAATTCTATATTAAGCGGAGTTCAAGGCGGTCGGATTGAAAAGGGAGACATCCTGCCATCCATCAACGATTTCAGCATAGGGCTGGAAGCTTCGAGAAAAACGATTGAGCATGCCTATAAAGAACTGAAGAAATTAGGAGTGGTTGAATCTGTGGCCGGCAAAGGCTATTTTATTTCGAACACTCAATTTCAACAACCTCTAAAAGTAATGCTGCTCTTTAATAAGTTGAGCAGTCACAAAAAAATCATGTACGATTCTTTTGCCGCCCGGTTAGGCGCAAGCGCGGCGATTGATTTTTATATCTACAACAGCGACTTTACTTATTTTAAAAAACTGCTCTCCGAAAAATCAGTAAACTATTCAAAAATTGTGATCATCCCGCATTTTATTGAGAATAGTCACCAGGCCTATGAGGTAATCAATAGTATTCCCAAAGAGAAATTAGTATTGATGGACAAGCTGGAATCGGGAGTAACCGGCAGTTTCGGGGCCGCTTATGAAGATTTTGAAAAGGACATTTATTATGCCCTGGAGAGCTTGCTGAAGAAATTAAGCAAGTACCATACAATAAAGCTTATTTTTCCCGAAAACTCCTATTACTCAAAAGATATTTTGAAGGGCTTTCTTAGCTTTTGCCGTCAATATGCCTTTGAATATGCTATTATTCCTTCGCTTGGCAATGAGGAAATCGGCAAAGGCGTGGTTTATATCAACCTGATGGAAGATGACTTGGTGGAACTGATCGAAAAAGCGCTCGTTTCCAATCTGAAAGTTGGTCAGGACATTGGCGTGATTTCTTACAACGCGACG
>CAXTCH010000538.1:0-2119 GCA_964241945.1 uncultured Mucilaginibacter sp. | reverse complement strand
TTTGCTCCTTAGTACAATCGGGTTGCTGCTTTGTGTGTATCTCTTCAGCCTTTAATTCAGTAATGCTTGAAGAATACTTTGTTTGCTGACACTATGCTAAATGCCACCCTTCAATGAAATATAGTGGCGAGGTAGAAGGTAGCACCCTTGCCCAAATCAAACTTACCCGGATACCATATGTACTAAATACAAATTTTTAGTTTTCCGTTCTTTATACCTTGGGTTAGGATCATTCAAGGTCGTAGCAAAAAGCCGTCTGCGATTGGGCGGCTTTTTCATTCGTGTTTTCATGCCTGCAATAAGATGCTTGCTCACTCGCTTGATAGTTATGTACACTCAACCTGTGGAATAGGTTCTGCCATCATCAGGTTACCGGCCAGGTCAGATTAAGAGCATACTATCTGCTACCTGTCAATCTGCCAGCGGGATACGCCCTACCTCAGCGAAATATATTTAAAGATTCGGAGCACTATCAGTCGTTTCGAGTAAAGGGACACTTGTAGAGAACTTGACATATTTCCTTCGAAAAATTTTGTTTTCTCAACTTGCACCAGCACTGAATATATCTATTTAAGCCTGTCTGAACAGTTAAAAGTATAGAGGCAAATACTATAATTAATGCTTACGTTTAACGATGAATTTTTACTGGGTTTACAACTTGCCAAACTGGGCATTTGCCACCTTAACTATCTGCGCTTACCTTAGCTTCGGGCTTGCCGGCCTGTTTCTTACGCGTAAGCTGGTCAGGAAATTACACCGGATTGACCACTCTCACAATGATATCGTCAGCTATTACTTAGCTGCTGTAACCGTTTTTTATGGAATTACTTTAGGTTTGGTAGCTGTAGGCACCTGGAACACCTATGCTGATATCAGCGGAAAGATAGATAGTGAAGCTCAAGTGATTGCCAGCATTTACCGCGATGCCAGAGGGTATGAAGAGCCATGGAGAGGTCAGCTGCAAAAAGATATGCGGCAGTACCTTCAAAATGTTATAAAGGTCAGTTGGCCACTGCAGCGCCGGGGTATTGTTCCTTATCAGTCAGGTATCTACCTGGATCAATTTCAAGCCCATTTGATGAGTTTTCAGCCACTCAGCCCAAGCCAGCAGATCAATCAAGCTGAAGTATTTAAGCAGTTCAATCTCCTGGTTGAATACCGCAGGTCAAGGCTTAACGCTACCCATACGAATCTGCCGTCCTCGCTTTGGGCGCTTGTTATCATTGGAGGACTGATTTGCATTGTGGTTACCTTTTTCTTTGATGTCAAAAGCTTTGGAATGCATATCTGGATGACCTGCCTAACCTCGGCCCTACTGGGCCTGATGGTATTTCTGATCGGCACGATGGACAATCCTTTCCGCGGCGCTATGAGTGTTAGCCCGGCACCGCTGGAACTAATTTACCGGGAGATGACCAGGCCGAAAGCCCCGGTTACAGGAGATGCCGGTAGATGATGAACAGTTCAGCTTATACAAAATCATGGTGCATTCCTCTTACACTGCATGATCGTAAATTTGCTGTTCGTTTACAGTTATGAGCTCTTCATGACAAGGATAGTTCGTAAGTCACATTAATCAAAGAAATTATCCGATAAATTAACTACATTGCCTTCGCTGCTCAATTCACTGCATTAAATTTCCATAAGCTGGCCGGTTTCTATGTGATAAACTCCAGCTCTCTTTCTACGCAGTTTTATTTGCCCCCAATTGATCAGCTTCCATTAATATATTTGTTATGCCTGTAAAGTTCACGGAGAAAAAATATGTGACCACCCTCGTTTTTGCCACCTCGCTATTTATGCTTTGGGGCGTGGCCATTACCATGGGAGATGTGCTGAATAGGCACTTTCAAAATGTGCTGCACGTATCCAAATCCAACTCGGGTTTGGTGCAGCTTTCCTTATTTGGCGCTTATGCGGTGATGGGTATTCCTGCCGGGCTGGTGATGAAAAAGTTCGGTTATAAGAACGGCGTGTTGTTTGGACTTTCACTCTATGCGCTGGGCGCCTTTTTATTTATACCGGCAGCTAATTCTTTCTCCTTTACAGCGTTCAGGCTTGCCCTGTTTGTGCTCGCCTGCGGATTGGCTACGCTGGAGGCGGTTGCTCATCCGTTTGT
>CAXTCH010000537.1:0-2121 GCA_964241945.1 uncultured Mucilaginibacter sp. | reverse complement strand
AGGCATTAAAACTCATTGGCGAAAGTAAGCAGGTGTAACCATTTAACCGGAGCCCACTTGTGGCTATTGTGCTTCACAGTTCAGCGTATGGCATTCCTGGCTGCCTTTTTTTAAGCGCCCTGTATTTTCAATATTGTTTTGCTGCATAGGGGCATGGTGGGGTATTCATTATAGCCCGGAGTACCAGTCGTATCCCTGCTGGGCCCAGTAATCCCGGGGCCGGGTATCGCTGAAGGTGATTTTACCAATACGTTTTAAGTTTTTGATGCCGTATTTAACCGGTATAATGAGCCGCAGTGGAGCGCCGTGCACCTCGGTCATGGGCTGATCGTTCATCTCATAGGCCAGCAGCGTTTGCGGGTGCATGGCACTGGCTGTATCCAGCCCCACATAGTAGCCGCCGCTTGGGGTTTCCATACTGATGTAAGGCAGCCTGGCCGGTTCCTGTAAACCAAAGTGCTCCACAAAATCCGAAAACTTAACGCCTGCCCAGTGCTGTATCTGGTCCCAGCCCTCCACACACTTAAAACTGTAAATAATCTCCGTTTTGGGTAAGGCTTTAATTTGCTCAATACCAATTTTCAGGAGTTCGTTTTTACCCTGAACCACCTGCAGCTGCCAGCCGGCCACGTTGTAGTTTTTATCTTCCATGCCAATATCGCTGTTAACCCGGGGCTGTTTGGCGGCCATGGATTTAGGATAAGTTTTTACCAGATGATTATCGCTGAAAAGCCGGCGGAAGAACAGCTCCGTTTGGTTCAAAGCCCGGCGTAAAGGTTTATGCGCGCCGGCGGTAATACCGGCAGGTTCCCCGGGCGAATGATAAAGCCACTGCCAGCCTTTATAACCAGCGCCACCAACCACCAGGAAGGTAGCAAACGACAGAAAATTACGCCGCTTCAGCTGCTTTTCGTTAACCAGCTTTTCCTGAGAAGCTTCGGGGTTTGAATCGGGTGTTGCCATTTATAGGGGGAATATCGGGTTAAACAGGGTTTGTTGTATTGATGGGTCAGGCAGCTTTGTTTATTCGGCGGCATTGGACGCAGCAGACGGATTAACTTCGGCAGGCGGCTCTACCACCTCAAAGCCCGATATTACCGAGCGAAAGTTGTTCCACCCGGCGATGGCCACTTGGGTAATATGAATAATAAAAAACAGTACATAGCCTATGGTTAGGGCAAAATGAATAATGCGGGCCATATGGTAACCGC
Organism: uncultured Mucilaginibacter sp.; assembly: GCA_964241945.1. Taxonomy (GTDB): domain Bacteria; phylum Bacteroidota; class Bacteroidia; order Sphingobacteriales; family Sphingobacteriaceae; genus Mucilaginibacter. Next base: position 910 of record CAXTCH010000537.1, on the reverse strand, counting down.
CCATCAGCCAGGTGAGCCAGTAAAGCTGCGTTGGCTTATAAATGGCTAAGCCAGTGGCAATGGAGCCTGCGCCCATCAGGATGGTTGCCGAGTAGGCGATGCGCTGGGCCGCATTGTATTTGCCCTGCGGTGGCGCCGTTTTGCGCAGGTGCAAATCATGCAATACCACCTGCCAGGCTTCTTTAAACGAATGCCGATTGGGCATCAGCTCGCGCCAGTGACCGGAAATGAGGGTGTAAAGCACATACAGCACGCCATTGATAAAAAACAGCCACATAAATAAGAAATGAAAGGCCATGCCCTCGGCCAGCCGTGCCGGAATGTTGAAGAACTTATAAAAGCCATCGGGGAAAAAGTGGAAGAAGGTATGACCGAAAAGTTCAATTTTATACGTATCGCTGGCCCAGTAAATGAGCATGCCGCTCCAGATCATAATAGTGAGCAGCGGAAAATTGAGCCAGTGCGCCCAGCGGGTGGTAAGGGAATGTTTCTCGCGGATTAGCTTCATTATAGGTAGTATTGTGTGACAGGCGACAACCGGTTAACCATTGGCCGGCTACTCAAATAAACAGAATTAACGCCGCATTATTTTGAACCCCCTGCATTTTGTGCATTTAAAAGAATGCTCGTAAACTACCTACAATTTGAATGTGCACCGGTATGCGGCTGTCTTTTTCTCAAGTTTAATGGAATTTCCATGCATTGCACCGCTGCTTTGAGTGCGACGAAGCATAGATTTATTTTTGGGGATGAAGCCCTAAAGGTATATAAAAACATCCACACCTTAATGGAAGCCCGGCACGATTTGGTAGAAGTACCGGCTCAATTTCAGCCCAGAATTGTACGGATGGCAGAGGCAATGGAAGGGCCGGAGGATTAAAAGGGGCGATCACGATGCTAATATTAATTT
>CAXTCH010000536.1:0-2134 GCA_964241945.1 uncultured Mucilaginibacter sp. | reverse complement strand
GTTTTTTCTTCCGTCTAATTCCACATTCAGGCTTTCCAGCATACCATCATGCTGCGGATGCAGGAAACCCATGGCAAGTAAAGCTAATTCGCAAGGCAGTTCACGTTCTGAGCCTTCTACCTCGTTAAATTTTATGGGACGGTTTAGGAAATCGGTTTCCCATTCTACGTCAACTACTTTTAAAGCGCGCAGGTTACCGTTTTCATCCCCTAAAAATTCCTTGGTATTTACCCCCCAATGGCGGCTGCAGCCTTCCTCATGCGAAGAACTTGTTTTTAACACCATTGGGTAACTTGGCCACGGCATATGTGCTGTGCGCTGCTGCGGAGGCTGCATCATCAACTCAAATTGTAAAACTGATGCTGCACCCTGCCGGTTAGATGTACCTACACAGTCCGAGCCGGTATCGCCGCCGCCGATTACAATTACGTTTTTGCCGGTCGCAAATATATCTTCAACATTGAGCTCGGTTTGGCTTACGCGTTTATTCTGCTGCTTCAAAAAGTCCATTGCAAAATGAATGCCTTTCAGGTGCCGGCCTTCTGCAGGCAAATTACGGGGTATGGTAGAACCACCCGCCAACACAACAGCATCATAATTACGGGTCAGTTCGTCGGCCGGCAGATCCTTTCCTATTTCTGTATTGCAGGTAAATGTTACGCCATCCTGTTCCATCAGGGCAATGCGGCGGTCAATTACCCATTTTTCCAGCTTAAAATCAGGGATGCCGTAACGCAGCAAGCCACCTGGTTTATCATCACGCTCAAAAACGGTTACGGCATGCCCGGCTTTTGATAATTGTGCGGCCGCAGCCATACCCGAAGGTCCTGAACCCACTACCGCTATCGTTTTACCGGTTTTTACCAGTGGCGCCGTAGCTTTTACCAAATTCTTTTGAAAAGCAATTTCGATGATATGCTTTTCAATTTCTTCAATAGTTACCGGTGGTTTGTTGATACCTAACACACAGGCCGACTCACATGGAGCCGGACAAATACGACCCGTAAACTCCGGAAAGTTATTGGTGGACGATAAAATCTGATAAGCCTCCTCCCAACTTTCGCGGTATACCGCATCATTAAATTCGGGTATCACGTTACCCAGCGGGCAACCTGAATGACAAAATGGTACGCCGCAATCCATACACCGGGCCGACTGATGATTCAGCTGCTCGGGCGTATATAAGCTTTCAAACTCATTATAATTTTTCAGACGCTCAGCAGGCGGCAGCTTGTGCGGTAACTCGCGGTTGTATTCTTGAAATCCTGTAACTTTTCCCATAGTTTAATTTGAGCTGAGGGTTTGTAATTGCTGCTGTAACACTTTCTTATATTCTTTCGGAAATACCTTTATAAATTGATGTTTGGCGGCCGGCCAGTCGGCTAACAGGCGCTGAGCTACCTGGCTGCCGGTAAGCTGTACATGCTTGCGAAGCAAAGGTAAAATTTGCTCTTCATCGGTGGCCGCAAGCGGATCTAAATCCACCATTTCGGCGTTACAGTTGGCGGCTAATTCCTGGTTGGGGTCATATACCCAAGCCAGACCACCGCTCATGCCGGCGGCAAAGTTGCGGCCGGTTTTGCCTAAAATCAATGCACGCCCGCCGGTCATATATTCGCAGCCATGGTCGCCCACACCTTCAACAATGGCCGTTGCACCCGAGTTACGCACCGCAAAACGCTCACCCGCCATACCACGGATAAAGGCCTCACCCGAAGTAGCGCCATAAAGCGCCACATTGCCGATAATCATATTTTCCTCAGGCACGAAGGCCGAATCGGCGTACGGATAAATAGCCAGTTCAGCGCCCGATAAACCCTTGCCTACATAATCATTGCCTTCGCCTTCCAGCTCAAAGAATAAGCCTTTGGTTGAAAATGCGCCAAAGCTTTGCCCGGCCGAACCACTAAATTTATAATTGATGGTATTAGCCGGTAAACCTGCCGCACCATATTTTTTAGTGACTTCGTTAGATAACAGTGTACCGACGGTGCGGTCGGTATTTTTAATTTCAAATGACCCGAACACCGGCGTTTTGTCTTGCAAGGCAGTTTGTGCCTGTTCCAGCAATTGCCAATCCAAAATGCTGTCCATACCATGATCTTGCTTTTCGCTGTTGTACAGCGTAGCACCC
>CAXTCH010000535.1:0-2135 GCA_964241945.1 uncultured Mucilaginibacter sp. | reverse complement strand
GAACTAACCCATTATAAATGACTTTTCCGAGCTTTAAAAGACTTTTTGTGTCTGCCCATTTTTTAGCCCTGGCCTGCCTGCTGGCTTTTTTCTGCCTGCCGTTTACCTGGCCGGTAAGTTTCCCGGTACAATTTTGGATAAAGCAGGGTCTGGATTATCTGATGTGGGCAAGTTTGCTTTTTGGCAATTCATTAATTATTGTGCCCCGGGTTTTGTTCAAAGGTAAAACCGGCTTGTTTGTTATTATTGTGCTGGCATCCATCATAGCCGCTTTGTGGCTCGATTATCAGTTCACTAATTTATTGAGATTACCGGTTTTAATGGAAAAAACCTTTCATGCCAAAAAAGACAATACCGCTTACATTGGTACTTTTATCAATGTAATTATCGCGCTCATTATTTTTGGTATCAGTACCGTAATTGCGGTGGTGCAAAAAATTCAGCACGACCGGCAGCGGGAGCAAAACCTCGAAAAAGAAAAGATTGCCTCGGAATTGTCCTTTTTGAAAACGCAGATCAATCCGCATTTCTTTTTCAATGTTCTGCATACCATATACGCGCTGATTGATACCAATATTCAGCTGGCTAAAGACTCGGTTTATACCCTTTCGCACATGATGCGCTATGTATTGTATGATACCAAGCCCGATATGACCACTCTGCAAAAAGAAGTAACCTTTGTGGAAGATTATATCAAGCTGATGCAATTGCGGCTTACTGACCAAACACAGGTAATATTTGACAAACCCGGTCAGTTGAAAGACATACCGCTGGCCCCCATGCTGCTTTTACCTTTTGTGGAAAATGCCTTTAAGCATGGTATCAGCACCATACATCCCAGTTATATTTACATAGGCCTGCATCAGTCAGAAAACGTATTGCAAATTGAAGTGCGTAACTCTATCTTTAACGAAAAGGCAGATAACCTGGAAGAAAGTAACGGCATTGGACTGATAAATACACAGCGCCGCTTAAATTTGCTGTACCCGGGTAAGCACGAGCTGACGGTGGAACGCAACGAAACCGCCAATGAATTTACGGTGAAACTTAAACTTGCACTGGCATGAATATTAAATGCATCGCTGTAGATGATGAACCAATTGCCCTAAACCTCATCAGTTCCTACATCCAGCAAACTCCGTTTTTAACTTTGGTCGACAAATGTTCGAGCGCTATTACCGCGCTAAAGTCTGTACATGAGCACCCGGAGGTACAACTGCTGTTTCTCGATATCCGTATGGCCGACCTGAGCGGCATTGAACTGGCCAAGATTGTCGACCAATCCTCAGGCCGAAAAAACCTGCGTATTATATTTACCACGGCTTATGATCAATATGCCCTGGAGAGCTACAAAGTAGCTGCATTAGATTATTTGTTGAAGCCTTTTAGTTTTATCGATTTTTCAAAGGCAGCCGCCAAGGCTTTAGAATACTTTTCGCTGATGGAAAACCAACCGGCAAGCCCCCCGCCTGTAATTCCGTTGGTTAAGGAAAAGGAATATCTCTACCTGAAGGTAGAATACCAGCTGGTGAAAGTAGACATCGATCAGATACTTTATATTGAGGGCCTGAAAGATTATGTAAAGGTTTACCTGCAAAACGAAGCCAAACCGATACTTACCCTATCCAGCCTGAAGAATCTGGAAGAAAAATTACCTGCTGATCGCTTTTTGCGTCTTCACCGGTCGTTTATTGTATCGCTCAATCAGGTAAAGGCCGTTACCAAAAGTTCGGTACAAATCGGCGCTACTACCCTTCATGTTTCCGAGCAATACCGGGATGCCTTTGCACAGTTCTTCAATAAATGGAATTAAAAAAATGGCTTAAGATGATCTTAAGCCATTTTTTAGTTGGTCAACTCATCATTACCACGGACTTATCTCTGTATCCGGATTGTTATCATGGCTGATGAACTGCCCTGTGGGTCCGTTTGCGTCCAGGGTGGCATATTTTACAATGTCACCCGCAGCGGCAGGAATCTCCCTGGGTCCTGAGTGCTGATTAAAATCAGTTTTGGTATAGCCGGGATCTACGGCGTTTACTTTAAACGGTGTGTCGCGCAGTTCATAAGCCAGCACTACGGTATAAGCATTTAAAGCAGTTTTTGACGGCCCGTAGGCAGCGCTTTTCACTTGG
>CAXTCH010000534.1:0-2152 GCA_964241945.1 uncultured Mucilaginibacter sp. | reverse complement strand
GTGAACAATGCTATTAAATATAACCAACACAGGGGCAGCATTACCATTACCGATATAGTGGTGGGCAACTATTACCAGCTACAGGTTTCAGATACCGGCATTGGCATGGCCCAGGAAGAGATAGAAAGGGCGTTTAACCGTTTTGAAAAACTTAACGCTGATGAAAAGGAAAGTTTCGGTCTTGGGCTGGCTATTGTAAAAAGCATTGCCACTTTCCACCATATACAGGTGTATATTGAATCGAAAAAAGAAGAAGGGACAGTTTTTACACTCACTTTTGCAGCCGGGAATTAAAATTCATAAAATCTTCATATTGATATTTTACTATTGTATCATAAGTTTTAGTTACGAGTTACCCCTATTTTTCTTTATAAGTCGCTTTTGGTGAAAAGCGACTTTTTTTTGCCCGATAATTGAGTAACGGAAGGAATTTTTGTAATACTTACAACTGATTTTTTTATCCTGTCCTCATTCACCTATATCATCTTATTTCGCTTGATCAGATAATTTTTTAGCAGCGGGTAATAGCCTTGCTCAATATCGGCATCTATCCAGTCGATGCCAAATTGGGCGCACTTCAGTTCTAATTGACGACGGTAGCTTTGATAGGCGGCTTTGTACGATTCACGTATTTGATGCGGATGCACACTCAGCTGCTCACCGGTTTCGGTATCGGTAAAACGGTGCGGACGGTTGTCGTAATCAAATTCCAGTTCGTGCTGCCGGTCGTTTACGTTGAAAATAAGTATTTCGTGCTTGTTGTAAATAAGGTGTTGCAAGGCGGCAAACAGGGCTTGGGCCTTGTCGGAGTTCAGGCTGTTTTCCATCATATCACTAAACACAATGATTAACGAGCGCTGGTGTGCTTGCTCGGCAATGTAGTGAATTACGGAAGTAAGGTTCGTACCGGTATTTGCTTTTGGTTCCAGGTAGGCTTTTTCAAGTTGGGCAAATAAATAAAATAAATGACTGCTGGTGGAACGTACAGCGCTTATCCAATCCATCTGATCAGCAAACAGGCAAAGGCCAAAGGCATCACGCTGCTTTTTGAGCAGATACATGAGCGAGGCAATGGCGTAAATAGAAAATTGCAGCTTGTTGGTCCCCTGTTCGGGAAAATTCATGGAGGATGAAGTGTCCAGCAGCAAATAGCAGCGCAAGTTGGTTTCTTCTTCAAACTGCTTCACAAACAGCTTGTCAGTTTTAGCAAACAATCGCCAGTCGATATTTTTTACCGACTCGCCATTGTTATACAACCGGTGCTCAGCAAACTCAACTGAAAAACCATGAAAGGGGCTTTGATGCAGGCCGGTGATAAAGCCTTCTACTACCTGCCGGGCCAGCAAATCAAGATTGGCCAGCTGCCGAAATTCGTTATTGTTACTGAGTGATGGCATGAGCTGCTAAAGTACTACAACGCAATGTAACCCTTTAAATGTGTTCGGTAATAAAATACATTCCAAATTAGAGTACAAATATTTCTTTAGCCAACTGCAAATAATTACTTTCAGATTTAACTTAAACTTTACATAAATTAGACACTTAACCGCATTTTATGCGTTTCGTTGGCAGCTACCACTTTATTAACTTCAAGCTGCGCCACCATTTTCGGTCACAGCAATTACAAAGTAGCTTTTAACAGTAACCCGGTAGGTTCAACAATAACCATTACCGACAGGAAGGGTGTTGAAATTTACAAAGGTACAACGCCGACTACCGTTCGGCTTAAATCAAGCGCTGGTTACTTTCTGAAAGGTGAATATCAGGTTAAGTTCCATATGGATGGCTACGAAGACAAGATTATTTCTGTAGATGGCAGACTCAACGGCTGGTACATAGGAAATATTTTTCTTGGAGGCTTAGTAGGTATGCTGATTGTAGATCCTGCCAGTGGTGCCATGTCTAAGATTGACGATAAAGGCATTAATGAAACCTCACAGCAAACTGCCCAGCACGCGCAGGTATCTTCACATGAGTTAAATATTGTTGATATCAACTCTCTACCTAAATTTGCATTAAACAATCTGAAGAAAGTAAACTAACTCAACAGTTAACCATAAAATGAGAGAAGCGGTTGAATCATCAACCGCCTCTCTCATTTTATATCAATTTAGCTTATGCTAATTGTTTTTCCAGTTTACCGGCCAGTACT
>CAXTCH010000533.1:0-2163 GCA_964241945.1 uncultured Mucilaginibacter sp. | reverse complement strand
CATGGCCGTGGCGCCCACTAAAAACATTGAGCGTTTGGAGTGGTTTTTAGAGAAAGCTACCGAAATCGGTATCGATGAAATTTCACTGCCCATCTGCCAGCGTTCTGAACGGCGTGAAGCAAAAGCAGACCGGTTAAATAAAATCATCACTTCGGCCATAAAGCAATCGGTTAAGGCGTATCATCCTCTGTTGAATGAGCCTGAACCCTATGGTAAATTTATCTCCCGGCCTTTTGAGGGCGAAAAGTTTATTGCCCATTGCCTGCCCGGCGATAACAAGCGTACCCTGCAACAGCAAATAAAGCCACAGGGGCGGTATTTAATTTTAATAGGACCGGAAGGTGACTTTACCGAAAAGGAGATAACTGAAGCGCAGCAAAACGGCTATCAGCCCATCACCTTAGGCGAAAGCCGTCTTCGCACCGAGACTGCCGCGCTGGCCGCCTGTATGGAAGTAAATTTGTTAAACAGGTAAGCCGGCTTCATCCAACTACTGTTAACTCTGGCATATAGTCTGTAAAAAAGCAGCTTATAAAATATAAAAGGCAGGCATTGTTAAAATGCCTGCCTTCCGTTTACCAGGGGATTCCCTTATTTACTTTTTAAAGTATTTGAAATTTTTGCCGATAAATTTTGCGCTGGCGCCCAATTCTTCTTCAATGCGCAGCAACTGGTTGTATTTAGCAATCCGGTCTGAACGCGAAGCTGAACCGGTTTTGATTTGTCCGCAGTTTAAGGCAACGGCTAAGTCGACAATCGTGCTGTCTTCAGTTTCGCCCGAACGGTGGCTCATTACAGAAGTGTAGCTGTGAGTTTGCGCTAATGATACGGCGTTGATGGTTTCAGTCAATGAACCGATCTGATTAACTTTTACCAGGATAGAGTTGGCAATGCCTTTATCAATACCTTCCTGTAAACGCTCCGTATTGGTTACAAACAAGTCATCACCTACCAATTGTACTTTAGTGCCAATCCGGTCGGTTAAAACTTTCCAGCCGTCCCAGTCATCTTCGGCCATACCATCTTCGATTGAAATCACCGGATATTTTTCTGCCAGGCTGGCTAAGTATTCGGCTTGCTCAGCGCTGGTACGCACGGCGCCTTTATCGCCTTCAAACTTGGTATAGTCGTATTTTCCGTCTACATAAAATTCAGAGGCAGCGCAATCAAAGGCCAGGAAGATATCCTCACCTGGTTTGTAACCTGCTTTTTCAATAGCTTTTAAAACGGTTTCTACGGCATCTTCAGTACCTTCAAAAGTTGGTGCAAAACCGCCTTCATCACCCACTGCGGTTGACAGGCCACGATCGTGCAGGATTTTTTTCAGGTTGTGAAATACTTCGGCCCCCCAGCGCAAAGCCTCAGAGAATGAAGGTGCACCAACCGGCATAATCATAAACTCTTGGAAAGCAATAGGCGCATCAGAGTGTGAACCACCGTTGATGATGTTCATCATCGGGATAGGCAAAGTATTAGCGTTAACACCGCCCACATAGCGGTATAAAGGCTGGCGGCTTTCTTGTGCAGCAGCTTTGGCTACCGCTAAAGATACCCCCAAAATGGCGTTAGCGCCAATGTTGCCTTTGTTGGCAGTGCCATCAATCTGAATCATTAATTGATCGATGCCGTTCTGGTCGAACACATCCATGCCCTGTAGTTCTTTGGCCAGTTTATCATTTACGTTGGCTACGGCGGTTAAAACGCCTTTACCCATGTATTTGCTTTTGTCGTTATCACGCAGTTCAACAGCCTCATGTGCACCGGTAGATGCGCCGGATGGCACAGCCGCACGGCCCATAGCTCCGTTTTCCGTTAATACATCCACTTCAATAGTAGGATTACCGCGCGAGTCTAAAATCTGGCGGGCATGTACATCAATAATCAAGCTCATTTTTAATCTAATTTGGTAAGTGTAGATATCTTTTTTGCGCGGGCTAAGTTAAGCGCAAAAACTTAAAAATTAAACTGAAAACCAAAGTTAATCGCTTCGTAACCTTAAGTTAATTTATACTACAATATTGAAACAGATAGGTTTACAGATTTTAATTATTACCCAATGGCATACCTGATTAGTTAAATCAAAAACAACGATTATCCCAGTAAAATTCGAACTATGAACTATGAACTATGAACTATGAACTAAATCTTACTCCCACTTAAAGG
>CAXTCH010000532.1:0-2183 GCA_964241945.1 uncultured Mucilaginibacter sp. | reverse complement strand
GAACTATGAACTATGAACTATGAACTATGAACTAAATCTTACTCCCACTTAAAGGTCTTTACCGCAGCGGTATAAATAATTACCAGCCATATGGCCAGTACCAGCAGCTGTGGCCCTAAGTTAAATAAGCTTGCACCATCAAACGCTACCTTTCGCATGGCATCATTCAGATACGTAAGCGGTAATGCGCGGCTGATAGGCTGCAGCCATTTTGGAAAGGCGTTAATAGAAAAAAAAGTGCCCGACAGCAAAAACTGCGGCAACGTAATAATATTGGAAATAGGAGGAATAGAGCTCTCATTTTTAGCAATGCCCGACACCACAAAGCCGAAGCCCATAAATACCACCAGCCCGATAACACAGAGCACCAGCAAATTGAGTACGGTGATTACGCCGTGCACCAGTGTAAAGCCAAATGCAAAATGCCCGATCAGGATAATAAACAGGGCGCCAACCAGTGAGAATACAATGCGGGCCAGCGCTTCGCCGATTACAATGCTCGAGCGCTTTACCGGTGTGGCAAAAAAGCGTTTAATTACCAGGGTTTGCCGTAAACTCAAAAATACAAAAGCTGTACCGAACACGCCGGTACTCAGCAGGGAAAAGCCCAGCTGACCGGGCAAAATAAAATCGATGGTTTTATATTCCCGGCTCTGTACGGTGGTTTCATTCAATACCGCCACCGGGGGCAAAGCGCCGGGCTGATGCTGGTAAATTTGATAGAAAACGTTATTAAGTATCGACTTCAGGATGTTGCTTTTTTCAAGCGAGGCCTTATTATCGGTAATGGTAACAGTATAAGGAGCGCGGGTAGCGGCATCATGGCTTTTCTGGATGTTGATAATAGCATCCAAATCACCTTTTTCCAGTTTGGCACTCATGGTGGCCGGCGTTTGGTTTTTCTGTAAGCGCACTACATCCACATGCTGCAACGCCCGGTAAACTACATTGGCCGTATCACTGTCGTTGGTGATACCCACATCGACCGAAATTTTACCGCCGCCGATAAAGCCAAACACCAAAATAAATATCAACGGAAATGCCAAAGTAAACACCACAGCCGAAGGGCTGCGCGTAATGGACCTGAAGCTGGCCCTGGCCACCGCCAGCGTTGCTTTTACATTACTATAAGAAGGAGTACTGCTCATTAAATTGGTTTAATAACGGAAAACAGCTTTTGGGTAAGCCGTCACCTGACTTATGTCTTGTTTCTTGTCTCTTATCTCTTGTTTCTCGTTCTGTTCGTTATCCTTCCCGCCATTGCTTGCCGGTCATGTGGATAAATACGTCTTCGAGGTTAGCCTGCTTCACCTGTTTGTTGCGCTCAAAACCGCTGCTTACCAGCTGGTCAATAAAATGGTCGGGCGTATCAATGCCAATTACCTGGCCGCCATCAATGAAGGCCACACGGTCGCACAGAATTTCAGCCTCGTCCATGTAATGGGTGGTGATGACAATGGTAGTGCCGTTGCTGCGTCTCTCGCGGATCAAGTCCCATAGGTTGCGGCGCGCCTGAGGGTCCAAACCAGTGGTGGGCTCATCTAAAAATATGATGCGCGGGTTATTAATTAAAGTAGTAGCAATGGAGAACCGCTGCTTTTGTCCGCCGGACAGCTCTTTGAATTTGGCTTTGGCCTTGTCGCGCAGGGCAACTTTATCCAGCATAGCCATCGGGTCAATAGCTACGCCATACAGACCGGAGAATAGTTGCAGCAGTTCGGTTAAATTTAAATTGGGATAATACCCTGCAGCCTGCAGTTGCACGCCAATGCGTTGCTTAATGCGGTTGGCGTCGGTATCAATAGAAAAACCGTCGACTACGATATTGCCGGAGGTTTTGTGGCGCAGGGTTTCAATTATTTCGAGCGTAGTGGTTTTACCGGCACCGTTCGGGCCGAGCAAGCCAAAAATTTCGCCCTCGTATACTTCGAAGCTGATGCCTTTTACGGCCGTGAAATCATTATATTGTTTTACAAGTTGGTCTACCTTTATAATCGGATTTTGTACCATGCCGTAAAATTCGGATATGAACAGCAATATTGAGTAAAATATTTAGCAAAAAGCACAAATTTTACGGTATACCAAGAAAAGAAAGGTATTCCGGAAGGTTTGCTCCGGAATACCTAAGAAAAATATTGCGACAGATTAAACCGTTACTTCTTCGGTCCCTTCTTTAACTCACT
>CAXTCH010000531.1:1813-2186 GCA_964241945.1 uncultured Mucilaginibacter sp. | reverse complement strand
AATTCGCGCAGGCGGGTAGTAGGCTTTTCAAAATAATTGTAATTTAAAGTGGCTACTATTATCAATACCAACCAATATAAAGCATAATAAAAGGCAATTTGCGTAAGGGTATGCCCATCTTTAAAATGCAAAAAGAAAGGTACAAATATGAGGGTATTATGCAGCAGATACAGCGAGTAAGAGGTTAAGCTTACATGTGTAATACATTTTTCAAAAAGGGACGGCCGTACATCTTTCAAAAAATAAGAAGCCGGCAGCACCAGCGAAAAGAACAGCGGAACCAGGGTGAAATAAATATTATCAAATACTACTTTGTAAATACTGTGCAGATGGTACCATTCGGTGTGCTGTGAACTGATATAAAAAGCAATAA
>CAXTCH010000531.1:0-1803 GCA_964241945.1 uncultured Mucilaginibacter sp. | reverse complement strand
AGCCGATATACAGAAGCAGGTTTTTAATGCGGTACATAAAATCCCGGTAATAAAATACGCAATAGCCCATCAATACGCCATACAGTATGGAATCCAGGCGCAGCACTACCACTTTACGGATATCCTCGTCCATATCCTGATAATCCTGCTTCCATATTTTTATGAACCGGAAGACCACAAAGGCTAACAAATAAACGATAAAGGTATACTTCAAAATCTGTTTCCTCTCTACCCGGCGAAACAGGGTGCTGGCCGCCAGTATAGCAATTGGCAACAGGAGGTATGACCACTCCTCAACCGATAATGTCCAGGTTTCGGCATAAAAGCCGGGCAGCGGGTGCAGCAAGTTTTGTAAAAAGAAATAATAACGCCACTCTATACGCACATGATACAGATGATTATAGAGCAGGAAGGCTACCGTAAGTAAAAAGAAGTAATTAGGTAAGGTTCTGAACCAGCGCTTTATCCAAAACTCCCATATAATGCCGATATGATATTGCTTGGGGGTAAGAAACACCTTGATTAAAATTGTCCCGATAAGGAAGCCGCTCAGCACAAAGAACAAATCGACCGAAACTGGCCCTACCCACGCAAACAAACTTATGACGAAAGACACTGCGCTGCCAACTATTTGAACTTTAGCCAGGGGTTGCAGCAAAGGCGTGGTATGATAAACAATAATTACCAGAATAGCCGTAGCCCGGAGTATATCTAAGCCGAATATGCGTTTTGAACTCTCGGCCTGAGCGGTAGATAAGGTCATCTCTTTAATCAGTATTACAAGGCATTTTTAATGAGGTAAATATAATACCGGATTACTAAAGCCGGATGCAGTTCGGGCCAAAATTGGTAACGGGTACTTTTTACCGCCTTGCTCACGCCCCGGTCAATCCATTCGGCCATCATCCAGCGGTAGCGGTTATCAAAAGGGTTAAAAAACCAGGCTGGCACGAAGCTTTTGTACTCTTTAAACCGCTTTAATTCTTTATCCAGATTAACAGCGCCGTTTAACGAGCGGGTAGGTTGCGCATGGGTTCTAAAAAAATTGAGCGGCAGGCGCGAGTAAGCTATTTTATTGCCTTTAATCAAATCCTGCCAAAAGCGCCAGTCGCCGCAAAAGCGCATTTGAATGTAGCGGTCCCAATTTAAACCTGCCGGTTTTCTGAACAGTACCGCGCTGGCGTTCGGCAGGGTATTGCGGTATTGTAAATAGTGCTTTATCTCAGTGTTGCCGTCTTCTATATAATCTTTAGTCCACTTTACAGCATCCAACACATCGGGATGCAGGCACAAGCCCATGCTTTGGTTATTTTCATCAACGTTCTCGGAGCGGCAGTAGGAAACAGTAACCTCCGGGTTAGCCAGAAGCGGCTGAATCAGCACTTCTAAAAAGTTTTCAGCCGCATAGTCGTCGCTTTCGGCAATCCATATAAAATCACCTTTAGCCAGTTCCACACCTTTTTTCCACTGTTTAAAGGTGGTGCCGCTGTTTACTTCGTTATATATTACTGCCGAAACTTTAGGCTGATTGCTGTAAGCTTCTATGATCTGTCGACTGTTATCGGTTGAGCAATCATCCAGGATAATCAGCTCAAAATCCTGAAAGGTTTGATTCAGGATAGAATCAATACGCTTGCCCAGGAATTGCTCGTGATTGTAATTCGGGATGATGACTGAAACTTTTGGCATATCGTTATTTTAAGCACAGGTTTTTAAGCCAGGCTGCACATTCACTTTGTTTTATTGATGCAGGTTTTCACTGATGTATTTCCCGCGCATCACACAATCATCTGTCCAGTAATA
>CAXTCH010000530.1:0-2210 GCA_964241945.1 uncultured Mucilaginibacter sp. | reverse complement strand
ATTTAAGCTTTGTTGATTCATTTTTGTAGATATATTCTGTTTTTAAATTTTGTGCAAATGAGAACATTAATTTTTACTTATGCAACAGTAAAATGTAATATTGTGTTTGGAATGAATTTATTCCGTTTTTGTAAGTTGCAATTACTCATTCAAACTATTGATAAACTGCTTTTTACGATGATCAACACAGATAGTTTTTATTTGAAAGCTACAAGAGTATTTTTGGCCTTTGGCGGCAGCTCAATTCACACAGCAGCACTAAGGCGGCCCTAATGAGAATAACAGAAACATTCAGTCTGTACGGCTGTTGGAAACTCCGATGCAGCCTTTAATTTTAACACTTGCACTTGATGAGCATAGCCAGCGCTTTTTTGACACCCAACGACAGCAATACTTTCCTGCCGAGCGTAATCATTTAAAAGCACATCTTACCTTGTTTCATCACCTTCCGCCCGATGAACTGCATATTACGTCGGTCATTGAAGCGGTATGCGCTGAGCAACCGATGATGGATTTACAGGTAGCCGAGGTTAGGCATACCGGCAATGGGGTTGCTTATAAGATGGAAAGCACACCGCTGATACAATTGCACCGGCGCTTGCAGAAAGAGTGGCAATCCTGGTTGATTCCTCAGGATCAACATACGTTGTGGCCCCATATTACTGTTCAGAATAAGGTTGACCCAATGATAGCTGCAGAGTTGAAAAATGAATTAGCCCAAGACTTTTCACCCTTTATTGCTTATGGAACCGGCTTTAATCTTTGGGAATACCTGGGCGGCCCCTGGCGGTTTATTCAGTATTACGAATTCAATGGCTGAGGTTTCAGCTTCGTCAAAATATCATTGATAATCATCTCGGCGTGGATGCGGGAGTTTTCAATAAACCATAAGTGGGTGTCCATACCGCCTACTACCACACCGGCTAAATACATGCCCGGCCTGTTGGTTTCCATCGTATCGGGATTGTAGGTCGGAATAAATTTATCGTCGGTGAGCCGGATACCAATTTTTTTCAGGAAGTTGAAGTTGGGTTTATAGCCGGTCATGGCCATTACAAAATCATTCGGAATGGTCACCAGGCCGTCCGATGTGGTGATGTCCACCTCGTGTTCCCTGATAGCTGTTAAATTTGAATTAAAATAAGCTTTAATACTGCCTTCCTGAATGCGGTTAATAATATCAGGCCGTACCCAATATTTAACGCGGTTGCTTACCTCACTGCCGCGTATTACCAATGTAACTTCGGCGCCTTTGCGGTAGGTTTCCAACGCTACGTCAATAGCCGAATTACTGGATCCGACAACCACTACTTTTTGCATGGTATAGTAGCTGGGGTCTTTATAATAGTGCTTCACTTTTGGTAAATCCTCACCCGGAATATCGAGGTTAACGGCAATATCATAAAATCCGGTGGCAATAATAATGCGTTTAGCATGGTAAGTGGTTTTGCAGGTGGTCACTTCATAATAGTCATCTTGAGTTTCAATATGATTTACTTCCTCAAATAATTTAACCGGTAATTCATAATGAAACGTTACCCTTCGGTAATACTCTAATGCTTCAGCCCGGTTAGGCTTATTATGGGTGCTCATGAACGGAATATTGCCGATTTCAAGTTTCTCTGAGGTAGAGAAAAAAGTCATAGTAGACGGGTAATTGTACAGCGAGTTGACCAAACACCCCTTCTCTAAAATTACAAAACTTAACCCTGCTTTTTGCGCAGCTATACCACAGGTTAAACCGATAGGGCCGCCGCCCACAATTACAATATCCAGCATACGCCAAAATTATGATTTTGCCAGCACATCGCTGTATTCTTTGTGACGGCCAAACATAGCCCTTGCAAACGAACAGCTGGGATGAATTTTTAAGCTATGCTCCCGGGCATAGTCAACCGCAGCGCTGATTAACTGCTCGCCCAAATGCTGCCCTTCAAATTCGGGTGATACCTCTGTGTGGTAAATGTCCATTTCAGTATCGTTTAACAGGTATTTGCTTTCGGCTATCTGCTTGCTGTTTTTTTCCAAATAAAAGCTGCCGTCGTTGCCGCTTTGCTGCTGTTTAACATTCATGCAGGATTAACACGAAACTTCCGGGAATGATTAGTAATTTAATGAAAAATTAATTTAAAATGAGATGTAAACCAGAAGGAGAGATGATGTACAGCGCAAACTTTGCAGATCACAAAACGCTGAAAAAAAAAATAGGT
>CAXTCH010000529.1:0-2211 GCA_964241945.1 uncultured Mucilaginibacter sp. | reverse complement strand
GTCAGCGTATATTCGCCGCCCCGCAATAATTCAGGCTGTAACCGCAACAGGTAAACGCCTGTTTTTGGAATTTCATAGTCCAGCCGTAAACCGGCGGTATCTGCATTGGCTACCAGCTTGGGCGCTGCACCAAGCTGCTCCTGCAATATGTCCATATAAATGCTAAAGTCAAACTCCGGTCGCTTGTTTAAAGCAATATGCAGCTTCTGGCCACGGCGCGCTTCAAAGTGGAGCACGGAACTTTGCACTTTGTCGGCTGCAAAATAGCCGGTTTCTTTGTAAGGTAAAGTAATGCTAAGCGCCTTATGGGCGCTCTCATTAGCCGCCTGTAACCAGGCGCTGCCCATGGCAGTGCGGTCGAGCCCTGCATCCTTTAGCTTTTGCCCATAGACTTCATGCGGCGAAAGCTTTTTGAAGATGGCTAAAGGTGCAGTACGGCTACAGGAAAATATTATGGCAATAATAACCACAAGAAGTATTGATAATTGCCGGCTGTATATCATCATAACTGTTGTACACAACTATGATGTGCTGCGAAAAGTTTTTACACCTCGTTTTAGGTTTTGAGGCGTTAGATAAAAGAAGCCGGTTAGGGATGTAAGCGCTTTAAATCTTCCGGCGTATCTATCGCAAAAGTTTCCAGCTCTGTTTCGGCTGTTTTAATGCGATAACCGTTTTCAATCCAGCGCAGCTGCTCCAGGCTTTCTGCTCTTTCCAGATCACCAATGGGCAGGCGGGTGATTTGCTGTAATACCTCTGCCCGGTAACCATAAATACCAATATGCTTAAAATAGGTAAAATGCTTTAACCAGTCCTTTGGTTGTTGTCCGCGAATATGCGGCAGGGGAGAGCGTGAAAAGTAAATGGCTTCCTGTAGCTTATTGATGATAACTTTAGGTGAATTGGCATTGTGCAACTCTTCGTCGGTCAATACCTTTTTTATCAGGGTGGCAATCTGCGTTTCCTTCGTAGTAAAGCAGGTCGCCAGTTTGGTAATTTGTTCCGGGTCAATGTAGGGCTCATCACCCTGAATGTTGATGATTACTTCGTATTCCGGGTGCAAAGCGGCTACCTCGGCGCAGCGGTCGGTGCCACTTTGATGACTACTATCGGTCATCACGGCCTGCCCGCCAAATTGCTGCACATGCACAAATATGCGGTCATCATCTGTGGCAACTATCACTTCCTGTAAGTTATAACATTTCTTAGCTTGCTCATACACACGCTGAAGCATGCTTTTGCCACCAATATCTACCAAGGGCTTGCCCGGAAAGCGGGTGGAAGCGTAGCGGGCGGGGATGATGCCGAGTATATTCATGGAGGTATAAATCAAGATTTTTGATCAGAATAAGCCATGAAGCTCTCGTTCAATCAATTGTACAATGGTCGCCAGATCTTCAGTGTTACCGGTAAAGTCCAGTTTGTCTTTATCTAAAATCAGTACTTTACCTAAGTTATAGCTGGAAATCCATTTTTGATATTTATCATTCAACCGCGCCAGGTAATCCAGCCGGATGCCGATTTCATATTCGCGGCCCCGGCGGTGAATGTTATTGACCAGCGTAGGAATAGAAGCCTTCAGATAAATCAGCAAATCGGGTGGCTTGATGAAGGAGGTAATGTTGTCAAAGATGTTTTTGTAGTTTTCAAAATCACGGGCCGACATAAGCTCCATGTCGTACAGGTTTTCGGCAAAAATATATGCATCTTCATAAATGGTACGGTCCTGAATGATGTTGCGCTTGCATTGCTGTATCTCCACCAGCTGCCGGAAGCGGCTGTTCAAAAAGTAAATTTGCAGATTGAAGCTCCATCGCTTCATGTCTTTGTAAAAATCATCCAGATAAGGGTTGTTGTCCACCGCTTCATACAGCGGGTCCCAACCATAATTTTTAGCCAGCAGCTCTGTAAGCGTGGTTTTACCGGCCCCTATATTTCCAACAATGGCAATGTGCATGGTTGATAAAGTTTAAAGTCAAAAGTTAAAAGTAAAAAATTGCCTGCTAAAATATGTGCCACATCCCGATATCTGTAAAACATAAGGGCAACACCTAATCCTATGATAAGGTAAGAGTAAAACCTTAGAATTTTCTAAACCCAATAATTTCTCTCACTTCTCTGATTGTGCGTGAGGCGCTTTCACGGGCTTTGGCGGCGCCGTGCATAGCTACCTGACGCAGGTAAGGCTGGTTGCCTGCAATGTCATTGATA
>CAXTCH010000528.1:0-2214 GCA_964241945.1 uncultured Mucilaginibacter sp. | reverse complement strand
GCCGGCGTAAGCCGCACATTGGTAAATTATTACTACCGGTCGGTGGATGTGCTGATTGAAACCGTTTACAGGGAAGCCATGCATGAACTTGGCCAACGGCTGGACTCAGTAATGGAATCCGACTTGCCTTTTAAAGAGAAAATTGAGAACTTCATCGAAGTTTTTTCAAGTGTAGCTATTGATTACCCCTATCAGGAAACTTTTTTAATTAAAGACATCAATTCAGAAAGCGGCGTGTTTTCCAGTGAAGAAAAGCATAAGAAGACGACCGTATTTTTGAACCAGATACAGGCTGAGATGGATGCCGGTAACATTGAAAAAATGAATCCGGTTCATTTCATCATGAACCTTTTCGGGCTCATGTCATACCCCTTAATCATGAAGCCCATGTTCGAAAAAATGTTTAAGCTGACCGATAACCAGTTTAAGGATTTAATTGAAGAGCGTAAAAAAGTGATTTTCAAAATGATTTTTAAATAGAATTTATCTACCTCACAACCTCACACCTGAATTTGATACTTCAGAACACCCGGAATTATTATATGCAAACATCGTCTATCCTCATCACGAAAACTCGTGTACTGTTCGTTACCGGTATCAGCGCTGCGCTGCTTTTGTTATCATCTTGCGGCAATAAGCCACAGCAGGGAGCAGGCGGTCCGGCAGCACAAGGGCCGCAAAGCTTTCCCGCTTTTAAGGTGGAAGCCAGGAATGCGACTATCAACAGCGATTATCCGGCTACCTTGCAAGGGCAGCAAAATATTGAAATCAGACCCAAAATTGATGGTTACATTGAACGGATTCTTATTGATGAAGGCTCGGTGGTAAAAAAAGGCCAGTTGCTGTTCAAAATAGATAATCCGCAATACACCCAGGATGTAAACAACGCTGCTGCTGCAGTAAGCAGTGCTGAGGCGGATTTGGCCTCTGCTCTGTTACAGGTCAACAAGGCAAAGCCGCTGGTTGAAAAAGATATCATCAGCCATTATGAACTCGAATCGGCTCAATTGACCCTGCGCGCACGGCAGGCAGCGCTTAAACAGGCCAAAGCTAATCTGGCCAATGCCCGTACCAATTTAGGCTATACTACATTAACCAGCCCGGTAAACGGTGTAGTGGGCACTATACCTTATAAATTGGGCAGCTTAATTAATAGTAACACGGCACAGCCTTTAACCACTGTATCTAATATTGGCAACGTATATGCTTACTTTTCTTTAAATGAAAAGCAACTGCTTGATTTCTCCCGCCAATATTCGGGAAACAGTATGGCCGCAAAGCTGAGTAAGTTGCCGCAAGTATCACTTATCTTGTCTGATGGTACAGATTATCCGGAAAAAGGCCGGGTGGAAACCATAAGCGGTTTGTTGAATACCGCAACCGGTTCGGCAAGTTTTCGTGCTACCTTTCCTAATCCTGCCGGTTTAATTCGAAGCGGTGGCAGCGCCACCGTGCGTATTCCGCAAACCCTTGCCAATGCTGTACTGGTTCCTCAAAAGGCAACGTACGAGTTACAGGGTAAGCGCTTTGTGTATGTGGTTGATGCAGGTAAAGCAAAAAGTACCGAAATACAGACTATGAGCGTAGCAAGCGGGCAAAATTTTGTGGTAACCAGCGGACTTAAAGCCGGCGATTTAGTTATACTGGAAGGAATTGCTGGTTTGCAGGACGGAGTACCGGTAAAAGCTGATATACAAGATGCAGGTAAAGTTTATCAGGATAGTAAATAAGAATTTAAATGAGCTGAGATAAAATGTTATCATTTTATCAACCTCAATATAAAGCAGTAGTATGTTAAAAATATTTATTGAACGACCGGTACTCTCTACCGTAATATCGGTCATTATCGTGATTCTGGGTATACTTGGGCTAACCACGCTTCCGATATCCGAATATCCTGAAATTGCGCCGCCAACGGTGCAGGTAAGCGCTTCATATCAGGGCGCCAATGCAGACGTGGTGATGAACAGCGTTATCATTCCGCTCGAAGAGCAGATTAACGGTGTAGAGAACATGACCTACATGACCTCGACCGCCAGTAACGATGGTACTGCCAACATTACCGTGTACTTTCGGTTGGGTACCAACCCGGATCTGGCGGCGGTAAATGTGCAAAACCGTGTATCTAAAGCTACCCCGCTGCTCCCCGCAGAGGTGACGAAAGCCGGCGTAACTACCACCAAACAGCAAAGCAGTATGGTGATGGTATTCGCC
>CAXTCH010000527.1:0-2232 GCA_964241945.1 uncultured Mucilaginibacter sp. | reverse complement strand
GGCTAATGGCGCTACTTCGATGGTACGGTTTTCCAGATAGGTCTTCAGCTTCTCACCGGGAATCATATCATCCAGTGCGTCGTACAAAGGGCGCAGGTACGGGTCGATTTTTTCTTTTAAATCGCCGGGCAGGAAGCCCAGGTTCTCACCTGCCTCTACCGCGGGCCGGGTTAATATAATACGCTTGATTTCTTTGTTCTTAAGCGCTCTTACCGCCAGCGCTACCGCCGTGTAGGTTTTACCTGTACCGGCCGGGCCAATGGCAAACAACACATCATTTTTGCTGATACTGGTTACCATACGGCGCTGGTTGGCGGTACGCGCTTTTACCAGTATACCGTTAGGCCCGTATACAATTACTTCACCCCCGCTGCTTTTATCATCCGTAGTTTCACCGCTGTTGCGTTCTGATACTTTTGAACCCAAAACCCGCTCCAGGTCGGTAATATTGAGGCTTTCATATTTATCTACATGCTCCAGTAACTGGCTGAATTTTTCGTGAAAAATATGAATCTCGTGCTCATCGCCCAATACCTTTAATTCACTGCCGCGGGCTACCAGTTTCAGCTTCGGAAACTGCTTTTTAATAATTTCAAAGTGGTCGTTGTTAGAACCCCATAATACTGCAGGGTTCACCTGTTCAACCGATATTTTTAATTCGTTCAATAGGACTGTTTTTATTTAGTTAACCATTTTTAGGGCGAAAAGTTGGATATTTGCCTCCTCAAAACGCTATCACAAGATTAGCAATAAATATTTGAAATAAGCAATGGCAATAATAACATTAACTACCGATCTGGGCGATAAAGATATTTATCAGGCCGCTCTGAAAGGGAGTATCTACAAGTTGTTGCCCATTGTAAATATAGTGGATATTACGCATTCCGTAGCGCTTTTTAATATCCAGCAGGCCGCATTTATTTTAAAAAACAGCTACCATTATTTTCCGGAAGGTACGGTTCATTTGATTGGGGTAGACACCGTGCTTACCGACCTTACACGTTTCCTGGCAGTGAAGTACAAAGGTCACTATTTTGTAGGGGCCGATAATGGCATCTTCTCCCTGATATTTACCGAGAAGCCGGAGGAAATGGTGGAAATTACCATTATGCAGGACATGAAATTTTTGCACTTCCCCCTGGCCGACGTTTTTGTAAAAGCTGCCTGTCACCTCGCCAAGGGGCACACGCTGAGCCAGATTGGTATACCGGTACAGGAGGTAGAGCGAAAGATGGATTTGCAGCCGGTAATAGAGCGCAACCTCATTAAAGGCATGGTAATCTATATCGACACTTTTCAGAACGCCATTACCAACATCACTAAGGATTTCTTTATTAAAGTACAGCAAGGCAGGCGTTTCATCCTGTATTTTAAGCGCAACGAAACCATCAGTCAATTAAGCTGGCATTACAACGAGGTGCAGGAGGGCGAGAAGCTCTGCCTGTTTGGCATCAGCGACCATCTGGAAATTGCCATTAATAAAGGCAATGCCAGTGGCTTACTGGGTTTGGGGTTAGGCGACAGTGTGATTATTGATTTTCAGTAAGGTGATGTTTGCGCGATGTATGGTTCAGTATAACGTCAATTTTACAGCAGACACCACCAAATGAACGGCGTTGAGCGTACATTTACCGTCTTTCAATATTATTTCAACCTATGGCAAGAGCACGATTGAACAGCGGAAACGCAGCCGAGAAGGATTTGCCTAAGGCAAAAATAAACCGCCAGAGTTTGCAAAATGTCCGGCGGCTGCTTAAGTACCTGCGTCCGTACCGGGGCTTGTTCATTGCAGGCATGTGCTTTTTGTTTTTATCCAGCCTGGTAGGTTTGGCGTTCCCGGCGCTGATAGGTGCTTTGTTCAACGCAGCACAGGGCAAGCATACGTATTCCTTTTTGCCTGCTACGCTCAACGGAATCGGGTTACTGGCCGTGGGTATATTGTTTGCACAGGCCTTTGTTTCTTTTTTCCGTATTGTTTGGTTTGTGCAGGTAGCCGAGCAATCACTGGCCGACATCAGGCGAGATACTTATTTTAAGCTGATTACCCTGCCCATGAACTTTTTTTCGAACCGGCGGGTGGGCGAATTAAACAGCCGCATATCTTCCGATTTATCACAAATTCAGGATGCGGTGACCACTACCCTGGCCGAAATGATCAGGCAGTTGGTATTAATGATCGGCGGAATTACCTTGCTCACCATTATCTCCATTAAGCTAACTTTAGCTTTACTG
>CAXTCH010000526.1:0-2240 GCA_964241945.1 uncultured Mucilaginibacter sp. | reverse complement strand
TTCCTTTAAAGTTTCAGGTAACTGAGCTATCCGGTTGCCGGGTCAACTGTTTTTCCAACTGCCTTTCCCGACGATTAATGGCGTAGTTAACAATACTTTAACATTCATATACGCCCCTGAAGAAACGCCGAAAACCTTTTTGTAACAAGAAAGTTATATAACGCATAAAATAGTTCCGATACAGTTAAAACTCTTTCTTATGCAAAACACAAACTCACTTTGGCTTTACCCCATCATTATTATTGCGGGTGTATTGCAGGCCTGGGGCCCACCCATGAACGGGGCGCTTCAAAAATCATTAAGCAATCCCTGGCTGGCCAGTATTGTATCATTTTTGCCGGTTGTAGCACTTTTAAGTTGTGTTTTTTTATGCCTGCCCCGGCCAATGCCAACCGGAGAAGGGATTATGCAGATGCCATGGTGGGCGCCTTTGGGCGGCGTTGTCGGTGCAGGGGCTGTAGTAGTGGGGCTTATGTTTGTTAACCGGGTAGGTGCGGGTACTTTGGCCGGACTAACCATTACCGCCAATTTTTTAATGTCGCTACTGATCGACAAATATGGTTGGTTCGGCATCGAGGTACACCCCTTAAACTGGGGGCGTATTGCGGGTGCATCCCTGATGATTGCGGGCATTTACCTGGTTTCAAAGTTTTAAAGTCCTATATTCTTACAGCTAAGCCGAGCCGGTAAGCCTCGATTGACAGGCACATGCTTACACCTGATTCATTAACCGATACATTGCCCGGAGCAGCGGTCTTAGCTCCCATTTCAGGCAGTTTTACATCAGGTACAATGGTGTCAGATGCGGCCTGTGCTTACTTGTTTGTTTAAGCCTTTTGTGCATTAAGTTTTATTCTTTACAGTAATGACTAATACCCCTGCTTCTAAACCCCTGTTGTATGCCCATATCGGCGATTTACACATCACCAATTTCAGGGCGCAGAATTATACTGATCTGCTTTCTATTCTTTCGCAGATTGAAATCAACGGCAAACATCTGCTGGATTTTGTCGTACTTCCCGGTGATAACGCCGATAACGGCCTCCCCTCCCAGTACAGGCTCGTGGCAACTGCCCTGAAAATGCTGAGTATGCCGGTTCATATCCTTTCAGGCGATCATGACATGGAGCAAAAATCGCTGTATAATTTTTACCACACCCTTTCTTCGCAAAAGCTGCCCTTTGCCATTTCTGTGTGTGGTTATAGGTGCCTCTTTTTAGATGTATGCGGCCCGGGCAAGGGTGGCCCTGATTTCAGGCTGGGTACGCAACAGCTTACCTGGCTGAAGGATACACTTTCAGCTGCCGGTGAACTTAACGAACCTATTGTGATTTTTATGCACACTTACCCGGCAGATTTAAAAGATGAGCAGGAAAAACAATCGCTTAATGAACTTACTGCAGCGCACAACGTACTGTTAGTGGATATGGGCCACACCCATTACAATGAACTGTCCAATGACGGACATACCATTTTTGCAGCCACCCGCTCTACCGGCCAAATTGAAGAAGGTGCGGTCGGGTATTCAATAATCAGCCTGCACAATAACATCGTCAGCTGGCGGTTTAAATCACTGTACGAAGCTTTTCCGTTTGTGCTGATTACCACACCTGCCGATTACCGCCTGGCCCGCGATACCGGTGTACCCCGTCAGGATATGATAACCGTTACTGCCGTTGTTTTAGGGGAGGCCGCTGTACAGTCGGTTCACTGCACACTCAATAACAGCGCCGCCAGGCATAAAATGACCTACAACCCGGCTACTTTGTGCTGGGAATGCAGTTTGCCGGTTCCCTTCCAAGAGCAGTTCAGCATCCTGGTAGAAGCGGTAGATGAAAGCGGCAGACCGGGCCGCCACCAAATTCAAATAGCCGGATTGTTATATACACCTACTAAACACATTAAAGATGGCAGCGATGCCGACCGGATTGATTACTGGCCTGAGAACGCGATTACAGGCACCCAATTAGGTCCTAACCGGAACGCTCCATCCGCCTCTTAAATTTTTTGTTACTATCTTTTATATAAACTATTCATATAACTTTCAATCCATGCCTCATTTATATATCTGGATCATTTCCTTTCTGGCTATTGCCGGGGTGATCATCCGCCCTTTCAAAGTATCAGAAGCTATATGGGCGGTAAGCGGTGCAGTGCTGCTGCTTGTTTTTGGCTTAATTACACCAACCGATGGTTTAACCGGTGTTTCAAAGGGTACAGATGTATATCTTTTTTTAACC
>CAXTCH010000525.1:0-2240 GCA_964241945.1 uncultured Mucilaginibacter sp. | reverse complement strand
ATTAAGTACTTATGGCCGTATTGACGGTTTAGTTAACGGCGCCGGTGGTAACATGCCCGAAGGTGTTTTGCAACCCGAAGAAGATATATTTGATATGAATTTGGAGGGTATGAAGAAAGTACTCGAAGTTAATTTGTGGGGTACTATACTGCCTACCCAGGTATTCGGTGAAGCAATTGCCCAAAACGGTAAAGGCAGTATTGTCAATATTTCATCCATGAATTCAAAACGTGCAGTTACCAAAGTACTTGGTTACAATATGGGTAAAGCTGCTATGGATTGCTATAATCAATGGTTTGCCGTAGAGTTAGCCAACCGGTATGGAGACGCCATTCGGATGAATGCAATAGCGCCCGGATTTTTTCTTACCGAACAAAATCGAAACTTATTGACCAAGCTGGAAGGCGGATATACATTGAGGGGAGAATCAGTAATTAGGCAAACGCCATTTAAACGATTTGGCCATCCTGATGAATTGATTGGTGCTTTAATATGGTTGCTCAGTGATGCCTCAGCTTTTGTAACCGGAGCCATGATTACAGTGGATGGCGGCTTTTCAATTTTTAGCGGCGTGTAATGCTTAGCCCGGCAACTTAACCACCGCTTATGCAAATAATAAACCAACCCGCCCGGATAGCAAACCAACTCAATGGTAAGGTGCTGTCTTTTGGTGAGCTGCTGCTGCGCATTACGCCTGATAGTAACGGACAATGGCTTCGGGATAACCAACTGCCCTTTTTTATAGGCGGTGCGGAACTGAATGTAGCAACCGCCTTAGCGCTTTGGAAAGTACCCTCCATGTATTTCACAGCATTACCTCAGAATGGAATGTCGGAACAGATTGTTGAGTATCTGGAGGCGAAAAACATCGATCTTTCGCGAGTGCATCATCAGGGCAAGCGGATGGGGTTATATTTTTTGACTAAAGGTGAAGACTTAAAGCACGATGCATTAGTTTACGATCGTGCTCATTCTGCCTTTGCTGAATTGCAGCCGGCTATGATTGACTGGGATACCGTGCTGGATGGGGTAAGCTGGTTTCATTTTAGCGCCATTTGCCCGGCTATTGGGCCAAATGTCGCAGAGCTATGCCTGGAGGCACTACAGGCTGCTTCGCGTAAAGGAATTGTGATTTCTGTCGATTTGAATTACCGCGCCAAATTATGGCAGTATGGTAAAACTCCTTTAGACGTGATGCCCGAACTGGTTCAATATTGTGATGTCATAATGGGTAATATTTGGGCTATGGAACTTATGCTGGGCATTCCCGTGATGCCTGATATCCATAATTTGGGGCAAAAAGCGGTTTACTTGCAGGAAGCAAAAAAAACTTCGGAACAAGTTACCGCACAGTTTCATAAATGTAAGGCAATAGCTAATACTTTCAGGTTTGATGCTGCGCAGGATATTCGTTATTATACTACCTTATACACCGGCGGAGAATTTCAGGTATCAAACGAATACTCAGCCCGGCACATCATTGATAAAGTAGGCAGCGGCGATTGCTATATGGCAGGGCTAATTTATGGTTTCTACAACCATTGGTCGCCCCGGCAAACTGCAGAATTTGCTACGGCCGCAGCATTTACCAAACTGTTTGTAAACAACGATGCTACCGACAAAAGTGTGGAAGAGATACAAAAATCCATGATACAATGAAAAGCAAAAAGCAAGTATTAGACAGCATTATTACACAAGGTATGCTGCCTTTATTTTATTGTGCAGATGCCGAAGTGAGTGCTGAAGTAGTCCGTACTTTGTACAAAGCAGGTGTCAGGATAGTGGAATTTACCAACCGTGGTAACGGTGCGCTTGATACCTTTAAAGTGCTGAAAGATTTACAAATAGTAGAGATGCCAGATTTGTATTTGGGCGTAGGTACCATCAAATCATTGCAAGAGGGTAAAACTTTTATCGAAGCAGGCGCTGATTTTTTAGTTTCACCTATCATTAATCCCGATGTAGCTAACCTGGCAAAGCACCATGATTTGTTGTGGATACCCGGCTGCATGACTCCTACCGAGATTTACACGGCTCAACGGAATGATGCAGCTTTGATTAAGCTTTTTCCGGCCAATATTTTAGGGCCGGCTTTTTTGTCTTCTATTAAAGAATTATTTCCTGGTCAGTTATTTATGCCTACCGGTGGAGTGGAACTGGAGCAACATAATATTACTACCTGGTTTCATGCAGGTGTATGCGCTGTGGGGAGGGGCAGTAAACTCATCAATAAAAGAGGA
>CAXTCH010000524.1:0-2243 GCA_964241945.1 uncultured Mucilaginibacter sp. | reverse complement strand
CTGTACTACTTGATCAATTGCCTTTGAATTAGGATTATCGGGATATATTTTAATGAGCATATATTTCGGTTTCGATAGTCAGGCACATTTAGTAGCAGGCTTACTCTTTTACATGTGCGTGTTGTACAAAACCTAAATAAGTAACAAAGCCGGATAATGTTTTATCCGGCTATATGTGTAAGCCAATTTAAGTGCAGCTCAACAAAATATGTTGTTTGAATTGTAAAGCGAAAATTTGAAACCCAGCTTACGCTTGCTTAGCAAACTGAACGTTCATAATTAGCTTTACATCTTCGCCTACTACAATGGCGCCGGCTTCGGTGATCCCATGCCAGGTAAGGCCGAAATCTTTGCGATTTATGGTGCCGGTTACTTCAAAACCTGCTTTAGTGTTGCCATAAAAGTCGGTAGCCGAGCCGCCGTATTCTGCCTTTAAGGTTATGGGTTTGGTAACGTCGCGTACTGTCAGGTTGCCGGTTAAAGTAAATTCTTCATCACCGGTTTTCTTAAATGATGTGGACTTAAAAACAATCTTCGGATAAGTAGCCGCATCAAAAAAGTCCGCACTTTTTAAATGAGTATCGCGTTGCTCCTGGTTGGTGTCTATACTTTCAACATCTAAAGTAAAGTCGATCTCTGCATTTTCAAAATCTTCACCTTCAGTAACAGCTTTCCCCTCAAATTTTTTGAATGAGCCGGTTACCGTTGAAATTACGAGGTGTTTCACTTTAAATTGCACTTCGGAGTGCATGGGGTCTAAAGTCCAGTGGGTTGCCATAATTTTATGTGTTTTAGAATATTGTACAAAAATAATTGAATTACATGTTTAAACATGTAATTCAATTGCAATTATTATTTAACAAAAAAGGGAACCAGTTGGTTCCCTTTTTTATGATATAAAGCTGTTTTATTTAGCTAACACTTCTTTCACACGCTCGGCCGCCTCTTTTAACAGAATAGCAGAGTATACTTTCAATCCCGAATTATCAATCAGCGCTTTTGCTTCTTCGGCATTGGTGCCTTGCAAGCGCACTATAATTGGCACCGGAATATCGCCGATTTCGTTATAAGCATCAATAACCCCCTGCGCCACACGGTCGCAACGAACAATACCGCCGAAAATATTAATCAGGATAGCCTTTACGTTTGGGTCTTTCAAAATAATATTGAAAGCCGCTTTTACAGTTTGGGCATTGGCGGTACCGCCTACATCCAAAAAGTTGGCAGGCTCGCCACCGGCTATCTTGATGATGTCCATCGTGGCCATGGCCAAACCTGCGCCATTTACCATACAACCCACGTTGCCATCCAGTTTCACATAGTTCAGATTGCTTTGGCTGGCTTCCACCTCCATCGGGTCTTCCTCGTTGGTATCGCGCAGGGCAGCAAAATCAGGATGACGGTACAGAGCGTTATCATCCAGATTTACTTTAGCATCAACCGCTAATATTTTATCGTCAGATGTTTTCAGTACCGGGTTAATTTCAAACTGTGAAGAATCGGTAGCATCATATGCTTTGTATAAAGCAGTAATGAATTTTACCATATCTTTAAAGGCATTGCCTGACAAGCCCAGGTTGAAGGCAATCTTGCGTGCCTGGAAACACTGCAAACCTACCGCCGGATCAACTTCTTCTTTAAAAATGCGCTCAGGAGTGGAGTGTGCTACTTCTTCGATATCCATACCACCTTCGGTTGAATACATAATGATGTTGCGTCCTTTTGCGCGGTCGAGCAGTACGCTCATATAAAATTCTTTGGTCGGGCTATCACCAGGATAGTATACATCCTGCGCAACCAGCACCTTATGCACCTTCTTGCCTTCAGGACCGGTTTGCGGAGTAATAAGCTGCATGCCTAAAATCTGTGATGCTTTTTCTTTTACCTCATCCAGGTTTTTGGCCAGCTTTACGCCGCCACCTTTACCGCGGCCACCGGCGTGTATTTGTGCTTTCACCACAACCCAGCTCGAGTTGTACTCATCTTTCATCTTTTGGGCGGCTTCAACAGCCTCTTCTACAGTATCGGCCACAATGCCTTCCTGTACGCGTACGCCAAAGCTTTTCAGTATGGCTTTACCCTGATATTCGTGAATATTCATTGTTCTGAAGAATTTGCGGTAAATCTACAATTTGATTTCGTAATTCGAATGTTTGAACCGGGAATGTTTTAATTTTCAGGTTTTAGTGTCCCGACTGCACTATTAAAAGAAGCAAACCCATCACTGGCAGGCAGAGCAATTC
>CAXTCH010000523.1:0-2244 GCA_964241945.1 uncultured Mucilaginibacter sp. | reverse complement strand
GCCTTCTTTTACCACAAAGCCGCCGCCTACAGAATAATAGGTTTCCGAAAGCGCCCTGCCATTTTGCAAAAGCGCCTGAAAGGTTACCGCATTGGGGTGAAAAGGCAAACTCTCATGAAACAGAAACAGTAAATCGTCTTCGTATGAAAAAGTAATATCCTGGCTGCCGCCCAGCGCCAGGCGGTGCGTTTCTTTAATCTGGTTGGTTTTGTAATCAATCCGGTTTACGTCAAACGTTACCGGGTCATCGCCGCTCAGGCCCAGCAGGATGGCGATATCCGTACCATGCCCCCTGCCGGTTTTAGCCAACGAACCATACAGCAATACCTGCACACCGGTTACCAGCGGCAGCAAGTCGCGCTCGCGCAGCAAATTTACAAACTGCTGCGCTGCCCGCCAGGGACCCAGGGTGTGTGAACTCGATGGCCCGATACCAATCTTAAAAATATCAAATACCGAAATTTGCTCTTTCTGCATCAGGGCAAAGTTACGGGTAATCACATTCGTTTTTGTCATTTAATGGTGGTTATTCGGTACGGTAAGCAGAGGTAAAGTATACAATTGAAAGGTATAAAGTAGCCGCTTCCCTGATCAATTTTTGTTTATGCTGAATTGCATTCGTTATTAGGTAATTTACAGCGTAAATAAATAAAACATTTCCATCCAAAACCCAATCGACAGGCCAATATCGACAGGCGGTTTAAACCATTGGCCTGATTTCATCGTCCTACCGTCAATTCACATGAATTTTCTATTATGAAAAAGACCGCAAAATTTTTAACCCTGGCACTGGCGCTATCACTTACTGCCGCCAGTTCATTTGCACAGATTGTAGTCCGTGTGCGCCCCACCCGTCCGAGAGAAGTAATTGTTCGTCGTCCGCCGCCGCCTTCACCTGCTCATGTATGGGTAGATGAAGACTGGGCACCCAGTGGCCGCGCTTATGCCTGGCATGGGGGTTACTGGGCCGCGCCGCCGCGTCCCGGTGCTGTTTATATCAGAGGCCACTGGCGCCATACCTGGCATGGCGACACCTGGATACCGGGCCACTGGAGATAAATTTAAGCAAAGCACCTGAAAGGGTGCTTTCTTGTTTTTATACTACAGGCGGGGTATAAAATATTATTTTTATAAGGCAGGCTTAATTGCTCATATGCATTCATGACCAGTGTTTATATCCTGCCTGAATTTACGATGCGATATTATTGAACAGGGATTATAAAAGCTCATCAGTTATGCTGCAGGCAACCAATAATCTGCGTTGAGGCAAACAATTTTAAATTGAAAAAGCTTGTCTCTTAATTATCAGCTATTTAAGCAGGTGCGCTTTTCAAAAAACTTTTAATCTATGTAACAAACAGACAGCATAACAACAATGTTACTGTATAGCTTGCCGCTACCTTAAACACTTTTCATAATTATGCGGTTACATTTTGCTCGATAGTCACTCAGACAGCCGTTATTTTTATTTACATCATCAATAATTAATAGCTGCTGTTAAAGTTAAGTTAATGGTTACCTACATGACATCTACATATACCCCGGCCAAAAACTGCTGTGTTTTCTTTGTTCTTTGCGCTTTGTTCATGACCTTCACCAGTCGTGCACAAACCACTGCGGATACCACCAGGCAATCATTTAACCTTACGCAATGCATTAATTATGCCTTGCAGCACCAGCCCGAGCTGCAGCGGGCACTGTTAGGCGAAGGTATTGCCAAGGCTACCAATGCGGTTAATTTATCTACCTGGCTGCCGCAGGTCAACGTGAGCGGTAATGCTACGCACTATATCCAGCGTTCGGGCGATGTAATTGCCAGCACCAGCACGGTATCATCCGTATCCGGCGGCGGTACTACCTCAGGTACCGGAACCGGGACAACCGGAACCACAGGTACCGGCACTGGTACAACCACCGGCGGAACTACCGGAACAGGAACTACCACCGGAACCGGCACCACCACAGGTACGGGAACTACTACCGGTACCGGAACGGGCACCACTACCGGCACCGGTACTACCACCGGCACCGGCGGAACCAGCACTAACACTTCGGGCACAACTTCCAGAACCGGTTCGCAGTATGTAAATTCATTTATTCCGCAGGTAACGGTAAGCCAGTCTATTTTTACGCCTAACTTGCTGCTGGCCTCGCGCATAGCGCCGCTAAATTTAAAGGAAGCCCAGCAGGTAACGGATAGCACCAAAATTTACATTGTAGCCTCGGTAAGTAAAAACTTCTATA
>CAXTCH010000522.1:0-2253 GCA_964241945.1 uncultured Mucilaginibacter sp. | reverse complement strand
TATCAACACTGGTAAAAGTGGCGTTGTTTGATTCGGCGTAATGGCCTAAGTAATTTCCGTTTTTAGTGATTGCTGTAGTGTCATGTATGATCAAGTTGCGGCTAGTTACATAAACTTCGGGTTGAAAGTACACCGCCGGCTGGCCCACTCTTGCCCAAAAGCCACCAATATACCCATACCCTTTATCGCTGGCGAAGCTGCTTGAATGAGTAGTGGAAATTTGCTTTGGAACAGTGATAGCTAAACCACCTTTTATGCCCCATTGAAAAGATTTGGGTTTGGTATCGTCGGTATTGCCATCGGAATCTGATTGAGCTGAAGCGGTAAGAATTGCAGTAAAAAAAAGAAAGGCGAATAGTACTATTTTTTTCATTTTCCTTAAGGGGTTGTTGGATATTTATCACCGTAAAGGTATATCAAATGATACAAATACCTCAAATTTAAATGGTAAATAACATTTTTTAACATATCAAACCGCCGACTGCCAATTTGGCAACGCTTTAATTTTGGAACAAGGCTTGTTCAGTAACCGGTATCAATCATATTAAACATTCAAATTTTATGCAGGAAAAAGGAACGATATCTATTCACACCGAGAATATTTTCCCGATCATTAAAAAATTCTTATATTCTGATAATGAGATATTTTTGCGTGAGCTGGTATCCAATGCCGTTGATGCTACACAGAAAATAAAACGCCTGAGTTCTTTAGGTCAGTATAATGGCGAGCTTGGCAAGTTGCAGGTTGAAGTT
This sequence comes from uncultured Mucilaginibacter sp., assembly GCA_964241945.1. Taxonomy (GTDB): domain Bacteria; phylum Bacteroidota; class Bacteroidia; order Sphingobacteriales; family Sphingobacteriaceae; genus Mucilaginibacter. Next base: position 1,500 of record CAXTCH010000522.1, on the reverse strand, counting down.
TCATTGGACGAAAACGCAAAAACCATTACCATTTCTGATAATGGTTTGGGTATGACCGCTGATGAGATAAAAAAGTATATCAACCAGATTGCTTTCTCAGGCGCTACAGAATTTGTTGAAAAGTTTAAAGAAGCTAAAGATGCCAACGAAATCATCGGGCGATTCGGATTAGGATTTTATTCAGCTTTCATGGTAGCTGACCAGGTTGAAATCCAAACTCTATCTTATCAGGAAAATGCCGAGCCGGCCCGTTGGATATGTGACGGCAGTACTGAATTTGAAATCACCGAAGGCACCCGTACAGAACGTGGTACAGATGTGATTCTGCACATAAACGCCGACTCGGAAGAATTTTTGAGTAAGTATAAGCTGCAGGAAATATTAGATAAATACGCTAAATTTTTGCCTGTACCCGTTAAGTTCGGCACTAAAACCGAGCAGGAGCCAGATGGTGAAGATGAAGATGGTAAATCCAAATATAAGTCAGTTGAGGTAGATAACATTATCAATGATACCAATCCGATATGGACTAAATCGCCATCGGAATTGAAGGATGAAGATTATCTTAACTTTTATAAAGAACTATATCCATTCGCTGAAGATCCGCTGTTTTGGATACACCTGAATGTCGACTATCCGTTTAATTTAACCGGTGTGCTTTATTTCCCGAAGGTGAAAAATGATTTTGACTTTCAGCGTAATAAAATAAAGCTGTACTCGCGCCAGGTATTTATTACCGATGAGGTAAAAGACATCGTGCCTGAATTTTTAATGCTGCTGCATGGCGTGATTGACTCACCGGATATTCCGTTGAATGTGTCGCGTAGTTTTTTACAGGCGGACAGCAACGTTAAAAAAATCAATACTTATATCACGAAGAAAGTAGCCGACAAACTAAGTGAACTTTTTAAAGCTGACCGCAAAGCGTATGATGATAAATGGTCGGACATTGGCTTGTTTGTAAAATATGGTTATGTAAGCGATGACAAGTTTCAGGAAAAAGCAAAAGATTTTGTTTTGCTGACCAATACTGAAAAACAGCGCTTTACCTTGAATGAGTATAAGGACAAGGTGTCATCCGAGCAAACCGATAAAGATGGGCAGTTAATCTATATTTACACCAACGATCCGTCTAAGCAGGATGCTTTTATTCAATCGGCTACCCGCAAAGGGTATGATGTATTGGTAATGGACTCGCCTATTGACAACCACTTCATTAGCGCACTGGAGCAAAAGCTGGAAAAGACTTCTTTAAAGCGTGTAGATGCTGATGTAGCTGATAAATTGATCAGAAAAGACGATGCACCGGAAACTGTACTTACTACTGAGCAAAGCGATAAAGTAAAAACAATTTTTGATCAGGCCATTAACAAACCGGCTTATAAAGTAGAGTTGGAAAGCTTAAGCCCGAATGAACTTCCGGTAACTGTTACTATGGACGAATTCATGCGCCGCATGAAAGATATGGCTGCTATGGGCGGCGGCATGGGCTTTTACGGC
>CAXTCH010000521.1:0-2288 GCA_964241945.1 uncultured Mucilaginibacter sp. | reverse complement strand
TCAACTAAAACATCTAACTATGGCAACTGCAAGTAAAAAAAGTTCCTGCTGGTCGGGCTACGAAAAGAAAGGCACCAAAGAGAAAAATGGTAAAACGGTGCCGAATTGTGTAAAATCATCTTCAAAGAAGAAGGACTAATATTATTTCACGTCATTGCCAAGAACGAAGCAACCGCACGGAGGCATCATCGCCCTGTAAAGTAGGCGATGGGTTCGTTCCCCCGCGATGACATATTATTCAAAAACAAAAAAAGCCTGCGGTAAAATCACCGCAGGCTTTTTATATAGGGAGTTAGTGCTGATTATTTTTTAACGTACATTACTTCCTTCACCGCTTTTACCACTCTTTCAGGGTTCGGTAAGTACTCCTGAATCAGGGTAGGTGCGTAAGGCAGGGGCACGTCGCCGCCCATAATGCGCAGGATAGGCGCATCCAGGTAATCAAACGCATCTTTTTGTACCTTGAAAGCTACTTCGGTAGCAATAGAGCCCAAAGGCCAGCTTTCTTCAATAAACACCATGCGGTTGGTTTTCTTTACCGAGTTGATTACCGTATCGTAATCAATCGGGCGTACGGTGCGTAAATCAATCACCTCGGCATGGATGCCTTCTTTTTCCAGTTCGATAGCTGCGGCGTTTACCACTTTCATGATTTTGCCGAAGCCTACCAGCGTTACGTCGGTACCTTCTTTGGTTACGGCAGCTTTGCCCAGCTCAATGTAATAGGTTTCTTCGGGCACCGGGCCTTTATCGCCATACATCAATTCCGATTCCATAAAAATTACCGGATCCGGGTCGATAATGGATGATTTCAGCAAACCTTTGGCATCCGCCGGGTTGGAGGGCACTACCACTTTTAAGCCCGGGCAGTTGGCAAACCAGTTTTCAAAACACTGGCTGTGCTGCGAGCTGAGCATACCGGCGTTACCGGTAGGGCCGCGGAATACGATAGGCACCGAGAACTGACCGCCGCTCATGGACATGATTTTGGCAGCGCCGTTGATAATCTGGTCGATAGCCACCAGCGAGAAGTTGAAGGTCATGAACTCGATGATAGGGCGCAGGCCGTTCATGGCCGAACCGATGCCGATACCGGCAAAACCCAGTTCAGAGATTGGGGTATCAATGACCCGCTTGGCGCCAAATTCATCCAGCATGCCCTGACTCACTTTGTAAGCGCCATTATACTCGGCCACTTCCTCGCCCATCAGGTATATTTTATCATCCTTGCGCATTTCTTCGCTCATGGCTTCGCGAAGCGCTTCTCTGAACTGTATTTCTCTCATTACCTATTAAAAATGAAAATTTTGCAGGCAAATATAGGTAATGGAACGTGAAAAACAATTGGCGAATAGTTTCGGGGATTTTTTTTACAATGATTGGCAGTTTAGGGCCGATTTTGCTTTTCGGAAGCGATATCAATCTCATCCAAACCATCTACTACCGCGTCATCACGCCTTACTGTCGGCACAAAAACAAACTGCATTTTATTTAAAGTAAAACCCGCCCCCGTCCGTCTTACCCTATAAAGAAAGTTAAATTTTATGTTTGGAAGACATTTTAAAACAAGAGGCGCACAAGGTTGCGGCCCTGCTGCAGCCTTCGGGCGCGGACCGTTAGAACATTGGGGCAGGCACCTGATGGAACACCGCCTGATGGGCGAACTGGGTTTGCGCCGGCCCAAATACAACGTGCCCATGAACGTGGCCAACCACGACACCCACTACGAGGCGCACCTGTACGCCACCGGTTTCGATAAGGCCGACATTAAGCTGACCGTTACCGACGACGTGCTGTACATTACCGGCACCCGTACGCTGGACGGCCCTGAACCCAATTTTACGAAGCAGGAGTTCCCGGTGAAAAACTTTGAGCGCATGCTGAACCTGCACGGGCAGGTAGATACCGCCGCCATCAGCGCCCGCCAAGAAAACGGCGTATTGATCATCACCCTGCCCAAAACCCAGCAGGCCCAACAGCCCGCCCAGGAAATTAAGGTGAATTAAGCGGTTTTCGTATTTGGTTGATTGTTTTCAATAGAAAGAGCAGGTGAATAGGCTTAGGGTCTGTTTGCCTGCTCTTTTTTTGTTTGATGTAAGTGAATATTAAAATAGTACTCTATATTAGATCGAACACCGCTTCACAATGCAACTGATTAAAACTCCCTGGCTCGATTTGTTAAATAAATTAGTTGATAGCGCCGAGCATACTATAAAAATTACCGCGCCTTACGTCAAGTCAAATATGACAGATAGGATATTAAACCGAAAGTCTGACCATGTTAAGCT
>CAXTCH010000520.1:0-2299 GCA_964241945.1 uncultured Mucilaginibacter sp. | reverse complement strand
CTGGCTAAAACACTTCTGACTGCTGGTAACAATACCCTTATTATTTGTGGCCGCCGGGACGATCGGCTGGAAGAAATTAAAGCGGAATATCCTCAAATCATCACCAAGCAATGTGATGTAGCCCGGGCATCCGAGCGCGAAGATTTATTTAACTGGTCTACTCAAAATTTTCCAAAACTTAATGTATTGATTAATAACGCGGGCATCCAATTAGTAACCGACTTTACTCACCCGATTGATTTAGACCGTGTGCAAAACGAGATTGATATCAATTTAGTGGCGCCACTGCATTTGTCATCGCTGTTTGCTTCACATCTCAGCGCCCAGCCCTTTGCAGCCATTGTTAATGTTACTTCGGGACTGGCGTTTGCACCGCTGGCTTTTATGCCGGTGTATTGCGCCACCAAAGCTGCTATGCATTCGGCCACCTTATCTTTAAGGCACCAGTTAAAAGATACAGTTGTGAAAGTGTTTGAAATCATTCCGCCTTCTGTAGACAGTGAATTGGGTCACGATCGCCGGGAAGACAAAAAAGAAAGTCATGGCGGTATGCCGCTCCATCAATTTATTCCTCAGGTTATCGAGGCCCTGCGGTCAGATAATTATGAAGCCGCTATTGGTCAGTCGGTCGGCTTACGTGAAAAACGTGAGGCTATGTTTACTGTGATGAATACATAACCTGTCTTTCAACAGACGCCTCATGCGGCAAACAGGTCTTGTTATCGCATGAGGCGTTTTTATGATAGTTTAAAATAATATCACGACTCGGTGTTAGCCACCTTAAACGGTTTAATATCTACAGTTTCCCACACCTTTTGAGTTACGTAAGGTTCATTTTGCTGCCAGGCAGCTAAAGCTTCGTCGCTTTCAAATTGCATTATCATTGCCGAGCCGATCATTTTACCATCAGCATTCAAAATGGCACCGCCATTAATATAATTGCCTTTTTCTTTTAATTCTTTTACCAGTTCCAGATGATGCGGCCTTACATCCATCCGGCGTTTAAGGGCATCTGCATCAGTATAATCGTAAGCGGTTACTAAGTATTGATTCATATAGGTGGTTGTTTGTTGATATTGAACAAGCGCGGTTATCAGCTGTTTTATTTTTTAATAAACATTGAGGATAAACAGGCATAGAAGCAAAATCGGCAAAATAAACCTTATTAATAACTGTAAATTTTACAATATTTGTCCACCCGGTGTTTTATAATAACCCATGACGATAAACCAATTAAAGCAGACTTTCGAAACATTTTACGGTCAGACCGCCCAGCAGGTATATTTTTGTCCCGGCCGTGTAAACCTGATCGGCGAGCACATTGATTATAATGGCGGCCTGGTTATGCCCTGCGCTATTACTTTTGGTACCTGGCTTTTGCTGGCGCCCAATGATACCAACGAGTTTAAATTCAGAAGTGTAAATTTCGAAGATAAGGCCAACGTGCCATTACAGCCGGCGTACCAAAAGCATCAAAAAAGCTGGTACAACTACCCATTAGGGGTACTGCATCATTTTGCAAAAGACGGCAGGCAAAAAGGTGGCTTTGATTTGCTTTACTACGGCAACATGCCGGTAAGCTCAGGTCTCTCCTCCTCTGCTTCTATTGAGATTGTAACGGCATTTGCCCTGAATCAACAATATAAAGCCGGGTACAGCAAGCTGGAACTGGTGAAAATGACTAAATCGGTAGAGAATAACTTTATCGGGGTAAACAGCGGCATTATGGACCAATTTGCCGTGGCGTTTGGCGAGGAAAACAAAGCAATCGAGCTCAATTGTGAAACCTTGGCATACGAACTGGTCGAAGTTAGTTTAGGCGATTATCTGTTAGCCATCATTAATACCAACAAGCCCCGCAATTTGTCGGAATCCAAATATAATGAACGGGTGGCCGAATGCAAGCAGGCACTTGAAGCTTTACAAGGCGAGCTGGATATTCATAATCTTTGTGATATAGACACTGCTACCTTTAATCAATACAAACATTTAATACAGGATCAAACCGTAGCAAAGCGCGCCCGGCACGTGATCGAGGAAAACGACAGGGTGAAAGACGCTGCAAAATTACTTAATCAAAACGATTTGACTGGCTTCGGGCAACTCATGTATGCCTCGCATCACTCACTGCGCGATTTATACGAGGTAAGCGGTAAAGAGCTGGACACCATTGAGGAATTCAGTGAGAATTTTACAGGTGTAATAGGCGCCCGTATGACGGGTGCCGGCTTTGGCGGCTGTGCCATTGCCTTGGTAAAAAGAGATGTGTTCAAAGATTATCAGCAAAAGCTGAGCAGTT
>CAXTCH010000519.1:0-2306 GCA_964241945.1 uncultured Mucilaginibacter sp. | reverse complement strand
TTGTTTTTTGTCCTTGGTCTTTCATCCTATCCTCTATCCTCCCCCTTATAAAATAATCCCACCTGGTGCCTGGCCTTATCGATCATGCCCAGCATTTGGCGCGACAGGTCATGACTGATGACAGAACTTTCCGTCTTCCCTTCGGCCAGCAAATCACAAAAGTGAGCCAGTTCATAATTCAGTCCACCTGCGCTGAAAGGCTCATCCAGCTCAATGGTACGGCCATCTACATAATTGATGCTGGCTTTGACCGGGTTCCACCAGTTTTTATGAATGAGGATGCGGCCCAGGGTACCGGCAATCAGCGCATCGCCGTAGCCATGTATATCCAACCCGCAGTACAGCTGCGCAAAGCCATGCTCGTGCCGGCTTTGGAAAACGGAGAATATATCTACCGGCGTACCGTCAAACCGCCCGAGCGTTTGCAATTCGGTTAATTTGCCCAGCCAGTCAATAGCCAAAAAAGCTTCATAAATGCCGATAGAGGTTAAGCTGCCGCCTGCCAATTCATAGCTGAAATTGGGATGATCGCGCATTAAATCGGCCACGGCAGAACCAGCCCGCACATAACCGATTTGTCCGATGCCATCGGCTTGCAAATGTTCTTTCAACCGCCGGTATAAAGGAAAGAAAGGCGGTTTCATACCTTCCATAAACAGCATATTTTGCCTGCGGGCCACGTCCAGTATTTCATCCAGTTCAGTTACATTCAGAGCCGAGGGCTTTTCGCACAATACGGCCTTACCTTCTTTTAAAGCGGTAATGCTATATTTGGCATGACTGTCGGGCAAGGTGGCGATGTAAACTGCATCCACTTCACCCGATTTCAATAAATCCTCAACCGAGTCAAAGGCTTGGCCGCCATGTTGCTGCACAAAGCTTTGTACACTCTCCGGCCGCCTGGACCAGGCACCGGTGAAGGAAGCACCGTCAACCGCATTAATCCCCTGTATAAAGCGGTGCGAAATACGCCCGCAGCCAATAATTCCCCAGCGAACCATAGATGATAATTAGTTGTGTGTAAAGCTATGATTATTGATGAAAGCTTTAAAAAAATTAAGTTTTTTAGCGACGTCCAACGCTAAAAATAACCGGTCATTTCAACGGAGGAGAAATCTTTTAACGTATGCTTTTCAATCGTAAAAGATATCTTGCTATCACTCGAAATGGCAGCTGAGCTTAGACGATGATTCGCTTAAATGCTTTGATACAGACGAGTAAAGCGTTCATTGTTTCGTCGGTACAATCACCGGGTTCATCCTGACTTGAGATTTAAGCAGATTAATGAGCGTATTTTTAACAATTAAGCAATGAAAGGCAGCTGTTAGCGGCGGTTCAATTCAAAAAAGTTAATTTATGTTAAATCCGAACAAAAAATTTGGTTTAAACGTAGTACTATAACTAACTTGCTGGCAACTGATTATACAATAGCTATCCGGCAGTTATTTAGGGGTGCACAATACAGAGTTATCTATCTAAAAATCGCGTTATATGAGGCATTTTACTTTCCTTGTTTTATTGGCGCTTGGTTTGGCATCCTGCAAAAAGGATGAGGTAGATGCTACAAAACAAAATCCGAACAATATACTCTCTACCCAAAGCGTGGTAACTGCAGTAAACGGCCCCATTACGGGCGCAATAAATCAGCAATTGGCCTATACGCTGCTGTGGCCCAATACCGGCAGCCAAAGTTATTTTCATCACCTTACAGCGGCTACTCAATCCGACAGTACACGACTGATTAAGCTTTTTGTGGCTACCGATACTACGGCTGTTGCCAAAGCCAATCAAAAGCAGTCTACAGTGTTCACCTTTAAAGCCAGTGCTGCGGGCACTTACTATTTAAAGTTTGCCAAACCGGGCAGCGATACCACCTATTCAATTATTGATACGGTAATAATTAAGTAAGCACTCCTTTAATTTCATTTTTCTGAGTGATTGTATTTCAGTGAGCTTCCTATATCTGGACGGCTTTTTGCAAATATTACCACAAACTACAACCATCACTATGAAAAAGGGAGATACTGTTCACTGGAACTGGGGCAAATCAGAAGCCGAGGGCAAAATTGCAGAAAAACACGAAGAGCCGGTTAAAAAGCACATAAAGGGCAGCGAAGTAAAACGTAATGCCAGTCATGAAGAGCCCGCTTATGAAATTAAGCAGGAAAAGGGCAACTCAGTTATAAAATCGGAGAGTGAGTTAAAGAAGGGACCGAAGAAGTAACGGTTTAACCTGTCGCAATATCTTTCTCAGGTATTCCGGAGCAAACCTTCCGGAATACCTTTCTTTTCTTGGTATACCGTAA
>CAXTCH010000518.1:0-2309 GCA_964241945.1 uncultured Mucilaginibacter sp. | reverse complement strand
TATAACCCATAGCCTCGTGCAGCGCCTGGTTCGATTTAAACATCGGGTTGGTATTGATATCAGCATGCACTTCCAGGTCTACATCGTACAGATCCAGTAAATCGCACAGCTCATAAGCGGTGTTGATAGACATCTGCACCTCGCGCAGCATACGTTCCTTAATACTCATTTTTAGTGAGCTGCGTTCCTGCTGAATATACATAAAGCCGCCCCGCTGCTCGCGCAGAAATACAATTACAGTGGCAAAATCAGTAACCGCGCCTTTTACCTGCGAATCGGTACCTATGCATACTTTGAGCTTGTTGCCCAAAAGGGTTTCGCGTTCAATGGTTCGCTCTACTTCATCTAAAATGGGGGTTTGGAGTACCTCACCGCTGAATTTTCTCCAGATCATAATTTCGGGTTTTAAGGTAAACAGGTAAGCGACCTTTCTGAGGTCTATAAAAGTAACGTATTAAAAAGCATATCTGCGTTAACTCACAATAATTTATTTGTTAACACGGGGCTTATTATCAACAATTTAAGTTTGAGCAGAAAAGTAAGACACAAGAAGCAAAAGACACGATTTTAGCACGGAAAATAGTTGCAGTAAAAGTGACTCATCAATCAATCGTAGTGCTGCAAACTACCTGTCGGATTGCTTTAAAAGGTCTTGGCTCTTGTTTCTTATCCCTTACTTCTATTTTGATACTATTTTCTGCATCTTTAGCGGTAAATAATCCTTTTTTATGAAAACTACCTCCTTATTATGGCTGGCGGTGCCGGCTTTGCTGGCGGCGGGTTGCCACAGCAAATCCGGACAGGGCGACAGCGATGTGCCCAAGCGCACGGTATTTTTTGACAAATCCGGTATGGATACTACGGTGAAACCCGGCGACAATTTTTTTCAGTACGCCAACGGTTCCTGGGTAAAAAAGACCGAAATACCCGCCAGTGAAGTAGGATGGGGCTCGTTTTATGTGTTGGGCGATGAAAACCGCAAACACCTGCATCAAATTTTGCAGGACCTCCAAGGGCAGGATAACAGCAAAGGAAGTAAAGAGCAGAAAGTAGCCGATTTGTATGCCAGCGGCATGGATACGGCTACCATCGATAAAAAAGGGTATGAACCCGTAAAACTTACACTGGCTAAAATTGCAGCTTTAAAAGATGCACAGCAGCTGATTGATTTTTGTGCCGACAGTTACAAGCAGGGCGATGGTTATTTGTTTGGCTTCTATGTATCGCCTGATGACCGCAACAGCACCAAGAATATGGCGCATTTCGGCCAAACCGGTATTGAACTGCCCGAGCGCGATTATTATTTTAAAACAGATTCAGCATCGAAAAAAATCAGGCAGGAGTATTTGAAGTACATTGCCAAGCTGTTTAACCTGACCGGCACAGATGCAGCCACAGCAGCTAAAAATGCAGACGCCGTATTAAAACTGGAAACTGCTATTGCCGGCGCACATTCTACCCAGGTAGAGCTGCGCGATCCGGTAAAGAACTACCATAAAATTCCGGTAACTGAGGTGCAGCAAATGGCCGGCAGCTTTGATGTGAAAGCCTTGTTTAAACGCATGGGCTTTAGCACAGATACGGTAATTGTAGGCCAGCCTAAGTATTTTGCCACATTAAGCAATTTATTAAAGAGTCAGCCGATTGACGTATGGAAAACCAAGCTGCAATTTGAGGCACTGAACAATGCTGCAAGTGTATTAAGTCAGCCTTTTCAGCAGGCCAGATTTGATTTTTACGGAAAAGTACTGAACGGGCAAAAAGTGCAGCAAGCACGCTGGAAACGTATTACGAGCCAGGTGGATGGTGACCTGGGCGAATTGCTGGGCCAGATTTATGTGCAAAAATACTTTACGCCTGATGCCAAGGAGCGCATGCAGAAACTGGTGAACAACCTGCAAAGCGTATACAAAGACCGCATTGAAAAGCTGGACTGGATGAGCCCGGATACCAAAAAGAAAGCAGTTGAAAAGCTGGAAGCTTTTACCAAAAAGATTGGTTATCCCGACAAATGGAAAAATTACGATGATGTAACCATTAACAAAGGCGATTACTATGATAACCTGCAGCAGATATCAAAGCACAACTATAACGAAGAACTGAAAAAGCTGGACAAGAAGGTAGACAAAACAGAATGGGGAATGACGCCGCCAACCGTAAATGCCTACTACAATCCAAGCTTCAATGAGATTGTGTTTCCTGCCGGTATTTTGCAGTTTCCTTTCTTTGATAAAGATGCCGATGATGCCATTAACTACGGTGGTATTGGTATGGTGATAGGCCATGAAATGACCCATGGTTTTGATGAT
>CAXTCH010000517.1:0-2315 GCA_964241945.1 uncultured Mucilaginibacter sp. | reverse complement strand
GATAACCAAAGACCGGCAGAAAACCGGTTCCGAAGAAACAGTGCCACTTTTACCTATTGCACTGGACATCATTAACAAATACAAAAAGCATCCGTACTGCATGGAGAACAATAAGCTGCTGCCTATCAACTGTAATCAGCGCTATAACTCCTACTTGAAAGAGGTTGCTGATGTATGCGGTATCAACAAGCACCTGACTACGCATACCGCCCGGCACACTTTTGCCACTTCGGTAACCCTCGAAAATGATGTACCGATTGAGACGGTGAGTAAAATGCTGGGGCATAAAGATTTGAGAACTACACAGATTTATGCCAAAATCACAAAGCGTAAAATCAGCAACAATATGAATATGCTGCAAAGCAAAATTTTCAATGAACAGGGATTGTTAAAAGGATGAAGTAGTTAAACTGTGCAACTCCTGTGTTAGTATTGAAAGGCCCTTCCGGTATAACCAGAAGGGCCTTTTATTTAAAACAACTGTCATTAAATTTTACAGTAAAACTAATATGCAATCAAGCCGTCATCTGACGACCGCGAAGGTAGCTGACGAAGCATAAGCCGTAAAGGAACTTTCGCGGCATAAACCGTTCCGCTATTGCTATCCTATTTATTCCACGTTTCCTTGACAGTTTAATCCTTCTTTAACGCCAGGTTGCTTAATCAATGATGGCCAAAAAATCTATGTTACTAATTATTAACTTTACGATGTATAAACTGAAATTTGATGAGCAAAAAGCGTAATGTAAAACCGATGTACATTTCCTATTTGGAAATTGAGAATATCAAGTGCTTCGGAGGAAGACAGAAGCTTGATTTAAAAAACATCGATGGCACAATATCCCCCTGGACACTTATTTTGGGAAACAATGGCGTAGGTAAAACTACCCTACTTAAATGTATTGCCTGGATGGATACGGCAGAGGAGACCGATGAAACAAAAAAGACAGAAGCAGCTATTCCTGAGGGGAAAATTGCTGTCAAGTCGTCAATGGATGCTTTAGAAAGTGATGCAGAATACGAACAATTAGCGCGTATCGGTGGGGAAGTGATTAGTATTGCTAAAGCGCAGATGACTATTGGAACCGCATTAGGTAGCTTGCCGAAGGATGAACAGTTTTTGGAATACGCTATATCCTTCAAAACAAAAAATGGAAAATTAGAAGAAGTTACACCCGCACTAACGGGGGTTGATGAATTCCATGCTCCTTACATATACGGTTACGGTGCTGGCAGACATATGGAGCTGAAAAACACGGAAAGACTTGAACTAGCCAACCCGGTAGGCAACCTATTTTCAGATAGCGGCGAATTGTTTGACGCGGAAGACCAGTTGCTCAATTATGATTACACCGCTATCCAAGAGGGGCCGGAATCAAAAGAAGCCATCTTTCTTAAAAACATCAAATCGCTGATAGTATCCCTTTTGCCGGGTGTCGAATCGATTGACGCAATCAAAACCTATGCAAAAACGAGGACAGTAAAGATCAGGACGGCCGATGGTGAAGTACCGCTGAATAATATGAGCCTTGGCTACAAAACAATGGTCGCCTGGCTGGTTGATTTGGCCTTAAAGATGCTGGCGCAAAATCCAGATAGTAAAAATCCTTTAGAGGAACCGGCAATTGTTATTATCGATGAAATTGACCTTCATTTGCACCCGGCCTGGCAGCGGCTGATACGTGAAAAACTAACCGATACCTTCAAACAAACACAATTCATCTGTACAGCGCATAGCCCGTTTATGGCCCAAGATTCAGAGAATGAAAACTTGTGTGTTTTGAACCGGAATGATGACAATGTATTAATTCAAAATGAACCGCTTATTGTTAAGGGTTGGCGGATCGGCCAAATTATTACGAGCGAACTGTTTAATGTTTCCAGTGAAAGAAGCCCCGAAGTAGAAGCACTAAGAACCGAAAGGCGGCAAATATTAGATAGCGAAGACAGGTCTCCAAAGGATAAAAAGCGGCTAACGGAGTTGGACGCATTGCTCGGTGAAGTGCCGGTAGAAGAAAATAGGGAAGATCAGGCGCTGCTTGACCAAATTAAAAAGACAGCAGAATTTCTCAGAACTCAGGGTAAACTTATATGATTAAGATAGATAAAGGCCCCGCACCACAAGAGCTTATTGATGCAGGCGGGCCTCTGGTAAATATGTACAGTGCCAGTTATGACGCCAACCCTGCCAAATACGCTTCCAAGGGGTTCGAAATAACTGATGCCTATAAGTCGGATGCCGTTAGAAATACGCTAAAATTAAAACAACATAATAAATGTTGTTTTTCTGAGGCTAAGTTCTTAGGGGATTATGC
>CAXTCH010000516.1:0-2316 GCA_964241945.1 uncultured Mucilaginibacter sp. | reverse complement strand
CCGAATCACTGCGCCGCAGGGATACGCCGGAATATCAGGCATTATTAGCTAAATATGGTATATTATAATGAGCAGCATCACTAACGAAGAACTATACGGATATATTGATGCTCAGTTTAGCGAAAAAGTAGCTAATGCGACTCAACCTTACGGCCTGCTTACCGTAGAAACAGATAGGGAAACCATCATCAATCTGCTGACCTATCTGAAAACCGACCCGGAGCTGCAATTTATATACCTTACCGATTTAACCGGTATTCAATATCCGGAACGGGAGTTGTCGATCGGGGTGATTTACCACCTGCATAGTTTTAAGCACAATGTCCGCATCCGCATAAAGGTATTCACCGGCGGCGAAAACCCGCATATGCCTTCGGCTACTGTTCTTTGGGACGGCGCCAACTGGATGGAACGCGAAACCTACGACTTTTTCGGGATTATTTTCGATGGTCACCCGGATTTGCGCCGTATTTTAAATGTTGACGATATGACCGTTTTCCCGATGCGCAAAGAGTATCCGCTGGAAGACCCGAACCGCGTTGACAAAAAAGATTTTTATTTCGGGAGATAACACATGCAAACCATTCCTGCAATACAATACAACGATAACAGTCCCGTACAAAGCGAGAGTGAATTATCGACCTTAAACTTAGGCCCTACGCACCCCGCAACGCACGGCGTTTTTCAAAACATCCTTCAGCTGGATGGCGAGCGTATTGTGAGCGGCGTATCTACCATCGGTTACATTCACCGTGCCTTTGAAAAAATTGCTGAGCACCGGCCGTTCTATCAAATTACCCCGCTGACTGACCGTTTAAATTACTGTTCGGCCCCTATTAACAACATGGGCTGGCATACCACGGTAGAAAAACTGCTGCAAATAGATATTCCCAAGCGCGTAGATTACCTGCGGGTGATAGTAATGGAACTGGCACGTATAGCCGACCATATTATCTGCAACGGCGTATTGGGGGTAGATACCGGCGCTTTTACCGGCTTCCTGTACATGATGGAATACCGTGAGGCCATTTATGAAATTTATGAAGAGGTGTGCGGCTCACGCCTAACGACTAATATCGGCCGTATCGGCGGGTTCGAGCGTAACTTCAACGAAATTGCCTTTGCCAAGATCCGTAAGTTTCTGGTAGATTTTCCAAAGGTGCTAAAGGAGTTTGAAAGCCTGTTTAACCGTAATCGTATCTTTATTGACCGTACCAAAGGCGTAGCCCCGGTTACTCCTGAAACAGCGCTAAGCTATAGCTGGAGCGGCCCGATTTTGAGGGCTACCGGTGTAGATTATGATGTTCGGGCAATGAATCCTTATTCTTCTTACGAAGATTTTGATTTTGAGGTGCCTGTTGGTACCACCGGCGATGTGTACGACCGCTTCCTGGTACGTAACGAAGAAATGTGGCAGAGCATGCGCATCATTGAGCAGGCTTTGGCCAAGATTGATAAGGAAGACCCCAATATATTCCACGGTGATGTACCCGAATACTACCTGCCGCCAAAGCAGGAAGTGTATAACAACATGGAAGCGTTAATTTACCACTTCAAAATAGTGATGGGCGAAATTGAAACGCCGGTAGGAGAGGTATACCACAGTGTGGAAGGCGCCAACGGTGAATTGGGCTTTTACCTGGTGAACGATGGTGGCCGCAGCCCGTACCGCCTGCACTTCCGCAGGCCAAGCTTCATCAATTACGCCATGTATGCGCCCATGAGTCGCGGCATGGTATTGAGTGATGCCATTATTAACATGAGTAGCTTAAACGTTATAGCCGGAGAGTTAGATGCTTAGAGTTGACGATACCCAGTTGCATGCACCGGTGGAATTTTCGCCGGCTTTATTAGAAAAGTTTGCCGATAAGGTAAGCCGTTACCCCGAGGGAAAGCAAAAAGCTGCCCTGCTGCCCATTTTGCACGATGTGCAAGCTGAATTGGGCTGGCTGAGCGCTACTGCAATGGACAAAGTGGCTGAATATTTAAAGATTGAGCCGATTGAAGTATATGAAGTGGCTACCTTTTATACCATGTACTTTTTACATCCGCAGGGCAAGTACATGCTGGAGGTTTGCCGCACCGGCCCCTGCTGCCTGGTGGGCGCCGAAAAGATTATGGATTACTTGGAGCAAAAGCTGGGTGTAAAAGAAGGTGAAGTAACCCCCGACGGCTTATTCAGCTGGAGAGGGGTGGAGTGCCTGGCCGCCTGCGGCTTTGGCCCGGTGTTGCAGATTGGCCCGGAGTACACTTTTTACGAGAACTTAACTCCGGCCTCAGTAGATCAGTTGATTGGTGATTTAAAAGCAAAAGCTA
>CAXTCH010000515.1:0-2319 GCA_964241945.1 uncultured Mucilaginibacter sp. | reverse complement strand
CTACCAAACCTTAATCCGGTCTTCCGGTTTCTTGTACATTTTGTCGCCGGGTTGTATATTGAAGGCGTTGTACCAGGCATCTATGTTGGTAATAGGCGCGTTGGTGCGGTATTGCTCGGGCGAATGCGGGTCGGTCAGGATGCGCGAGGCAGCAGCCTCAGGGCGCTGTGAACCTCTCCATACCTGTGCCCACGACAGGAAGAAACGCTGGTCGGGCGTAAAGCCGTCAATCTTGGTGGTCGACTGCCCTTCCTTCGTTTTCTTAAACGCCTCGTAAGCCACGTTCAAACCGCCTAAGTCGGCTAAGTTTTCGCCCAGGGTGAGCTTGCCGTTTACATGCAGCGTGTCCAGTACAATAAAGTGGTTATACTGGTCAACCACCTGGTCGGCGCGTTGGGTAAACTTAGTGGCATCGTCTTTGGTCCACCAGTCGCGCAGAGTACCATCGGCATCATAGCGGCGGCCTTGATCGTCAAAGCCGTGAGTCATTTCATGGCCGATTACCGCGCCGATACCGCCATAGTTTACCGCATCATCCGCCTTAAAGTCAAAGAACGGGAACTGCAGAATACCGGCAGGGAATACAATCTCGTTATTTACCGGGCTGTAATACGCGTTTACCGTAGGCGGCGACATGCCCCAGCGGGTTTTATCAATCGGCTTGTTCAGCTGGCTGATGTTGTAATTGTAGCTCCACTGCGAAATACGACGCAGATTACCTTCAAAGTCGTTACGATCGATAGTTAAGCCTTCGTATTTCTGCCACACGTTAGGGTAGCCGATTTTTACCGTAAAGGCGTTGAGTTTGCGCAGGGCACGGGCCTTGGTTTCATCGCTCATCCAGTCCAGGCGCTTAATGCGGTCGCCTAAAGTGCCCTTCAGGTTGTTTACCAGGTTTACCATGTACTGCTTGGCAGCAGGGGTAAAATATTTCTCTACATATAACTGGCCCAGTAATTCGCCCAAACTGCCGTCAACCAATCCGCTCATGCGCTCGTTGCGCGGGGTTTGTACCTGCTGTCCGCTCAATACGCTGCCGAATTTAAAGCTGGCATCTACAAACGGCGAACTCAATTCGGAGGCGGAGTTTCTCAGTACATTCCATTTTAGGTAAATTTTCCAATCAGCCACCGGGGTAGCGCTCAGCAAGTTATCCGCCTTGCTGAAAAATTCCGGCTGACCTACCAGGATGCTGTCCTGCTTACCTACTTTCAGCCGGGTAAACATATCTTCCCAATTGATGTGCGGAGTGTTTTTATCAAAATCGGCAACGGTAAACTTGTTGTAGGTTTTGTTGGGGTCGCGCATGGCTACGCGGCTCATCTGTGCATCGGCCAGTTTGGTTTCCATAGCCAAAATGGTAGCCGCATTAGCTTCTGCCTCCTGCTGGCTGGTACCGGTTAAGGTAAACAGGCTGATGATATACTGACGGTAAGCCGCCTTAATTTTTTGCGACCGGGCGTCATCTTTCAGATAATAATCGCGGTCGGGCAGTGAGGTGCCGCCCTGGCGCAAGCTTACAATGTTTTTGGTAGGATGCTTGGAATCCTGACCCACACCAAAGCCAAACAGCGGACTGGCAATGCCTTGCACACGCTCGTAAGCCATTTCGTTTAATACCCCGTTCAGATTGTTTATAGCATTCACGCGGGCCAAATCCGATTTAATCGGTGTATAGCCTAAGTGCTCGATGGTTACGCTGTCCATAGCGCTGGCGTATAAATCGCCTACGCGTTGTTTTAAGCTGCCCTTGGGCTGACTTTTGGCACCGGCGCTGGCCTCATTTAAAATGCCCAGCAGCTTTTTGGTATTTTCATCGTGCAGAATATTGAAGCTGCCCCAGCGGGTTTCTTTGGCCGGAATAGCGTTTTGCTTGATCCAGTTACCGTTGGCATATTCAAAAAAGTTGTCGCCTGGTTTTACCGACGGGTCCATGTTAGCCGGGTCAATAAATTTGCGTGGAGGGGCCGGTAACGGTTTTACATTTTTGCCGCCATCAGCCGCAAAAACACTTGCCGAAATGCAAACCGCTCCGGTCAAGAGTAAATTACTTAATTTGAAGTTCATTAGTTTAATCAGAATTACAACCGGTGAATATACTTATTCGTATGGATGACCGGGGTTTGTAAAAATCTTTTTACAGAAGTCCCTTATGAAGTGAGTGGGATTTTGAGACATTTTTGTCATCCAGAGCGATAGAATTTAAGAACACAACCTTAACTCCCTGCTACTCTTATCTCTTGTTTCTTGCCTCTTGTCTCTGTTTTGTGTAAATTCGCCCCCTATTAGTATTTCTAAAACATATGAGTCCCATGAGGT
>CAXTCH010000514.1:0-2325 GCA_964241945.1 uncultured Mucilaginibacter sp. | reverse complement strand
GGTTGTTGAAGTAGATGTAGCCACCTTTGACAAGCTTACTGTAATTACCTGCTGCAACTCGTCGGCTGTGAAAGTAACAGGTACGGTAATGGTATTGTACCCAGGTGCAGTTACCGTTATGGTACAACTAACAGGGCTGCCGGCGGCAGGTGTAATAGATGGCCCCAAACCCACCGTAATATTTCCATCGGCGAGGGTAAACACTTTTTTCCCTGATACCTCATAAATGTCATCAGCTGCTGCGCCTCCAACGCTGATGGCTGCACCGGCGGGTACATCGCCCGATGAAGCGTCCATTACGTTTATAAGTGCAGTGTATTTGATGATGTTGGTATCTACTACGATTTTTAAGTTGTCGGTTGGCTTTTTACAAGCTAGCGGTACTATCAATAGCAGCGCAAGTAGGCCTCGTGTTAAGTAAGTCATGCTGTTGCTGTGTTAAAGTTTATAATTGAAATTGATTTGTACCACCGGCAGCCAGCGGTAACCTTTAATATTTTCTTCAAACTGAGAGGTTTGTGAGGAATTGCCCGATAAAGCCCCGGTGCCTACAATTTGCGCGTCAGGCTTGTTCAGGTAGTAAGTACCCAAATCCAGGTTAACGTTAAACCGGTTGCTCGGAAACATTTTGATGAAGCCTACACCCAAGTAAGGTGCTACGCCCTGCCAGTCGGCGCTGAAAGTAACTTTACCCACCTGATCGGGAGTTAACTGCAAATCGCCGTACTTGTAGTTATCAGCCGGTTTTACATCCAGCGTGCCTTTGGCTTTCACAAAGTAAGCAAAGCCGCCCACCAGTCTGAACCAGCTGCTGCTGGTAAAAGGCGTATAATCGGCTAAAAGGTGAATGTTGGTGAACTTGGCTTTCAAATCAGAGGTAGAATTGAAATCCGAAAAGTGAAGGACGTTGTTTTGGCTGTAAGGAACAATATCAAACCCGAGCCGCAAAGCCAGCTGCGGGATGACGCCATAGTTATAAGCCGCGCCAAAGCCCTGAGAGCCTGCATTTACCTGCACTGATTGCTGGTGTTGCAGTGTATCCTTTACGGGAGCACGCCGCTGCGCGTTTGCCGCATACCCTGTCACCAAAAGGATGAAAAATGAGAGTAAAGGTTTTCTGATCATAAATATTATTTGTAAGTCATTTAATATCCAATCAATTGTTTTCTTAATGGTTAAAAACGGCAAAGCGCGTGTATTGTTCACACTAACAGTGAATTAAATTTTGAGGTAACATTAATTAGGCAAAGTGCGTTACAGATGAGGTAAAAGTGCAGATCAGTAAGCGCCGGTAGCGGAGCTGAATAAAGGGGCATATTCCGGTTACTGATAATTGCCTATCTTTGCTCATCTTTATGAATAAAACCGTAACGCCTTACAATAGCGAACAAACCACCAAGAAAGAGCAAGTGGCCGATATGTTTAACAACATTTCGAAAACTTATGATTTTTTGAATCACTTTTTGACGTTGGGGATTGATGTCATCTGGCGTAAAATTGCCATTAACGAGTTGAAAAAGGACAAGCCGCAATATATTTTGGATGTGGCTACCGGCACCGGCGACTTTGCTTTTGAGGCGCTGAAAATTTTGCAGCCAAAGCAGATTACCGGGGTAGATATTTCGCGCGGAATGCTGGATATTGCAGAGAAAAAGATAGCCAAACGGGGTTTGGGCGACCGCTTTAAAGTAAAAATGGGCGATTCGGAACAGTTACCTTTTGAGGCAGATACTTTTGATGCCATTACGGTAGCTTACGGGGTGCGTAATTTTGAGAATCTGGAGAAAGGGCTGGCTGATATGTTCCGTGTTCTGAAACCGGGTGGTAAGGCAGTGGTGCTGGAGTTTTCGAAGCCCAAAGTGTTTCCTGTTAAGCAGCTGTATAACTTCTATTTTAATTACATCACACCCGGTATTGGCAAGCTGTTTTCAAAAGACAGCCGGGCTTACACTTACCTGCCCGAATCGGTAGCCGCCTTTCCGGATGGCAGCCGCTTTACAGGGTTAATGGATAAGGTAGGCTACCGGAATACCAAAAGCCGTCCGCTGGCATTCGGTATCTGTTCCATCTATACCGGAGTGAAATAATTATTGTCGGCCAAAGCGCAGAAACAGAAATATGTCTTAATTTGACTATCTTAAATCATCAATGAATAAAAGGTTATTGCTGTTTATAATGTTGATGCTCAGTTTATGGGGGCGGTCGGCATTGGCGCAACGGGTGCCGGCGGTACCGGCATGGGGCGGCGGGGCAGACCAGCAGGACCTGAGTTTCGGCTTTTTATTTCAATACGTTTCCGAAGATTTCAAAATCTTAAAAAAGCCC
>CAXTCH010000513.1:0-2329 GCA_964241945.1 uncultured Mucilaginibacter sp. | reverse complement strand
ACCATCCCCTTACGCCCAAAGCACGGGCGGCCAAGCCCGGCGCCAAAATGGTTTTCATTAAAGTTTGACCGGTTTTAAAATCTTTACCGGCAATAGGCGTTTCGTTGATTTTGGATAATTCAACCAGCGCCGGAATGTCAACAGTTAAGTTTGGCGCACCGTTAGCAAATGGAATACCCAGTTTAAGTGCTGCATAGGCATACAGCATACTTGGAGAGATGCGCTTGTCGTCATCCTTTAGAGCCTGCTCAAACGCTTCCAGAGACTGGTGAATCTCTGATTCCTCAAAATAAACTTCTGTTGAACCGCACCATACAAGTACGATACGTGTACAATCATTTTCTTTTTGGAAGTTTTGAATATCGGCCATTAAAGCTTCTGCCAATTCCAGGCGGGTACCTTCTTTTACATTGGTACCATCCAGGTTTTTAGCATAACTTTTGTCAAAAGCAGCTTTCATGGGTACAATGCTTTCCAATTCAGTTTTTACCGAATTAAGCAATCCTGCTTCCAGTACACGGGCGTTCATAGCCGCTTCGTATACATTGTCAGCATATACATCCCATCCGCCGAAAACGATATCGTTTAAATTGGCTAACGGAACAAAATCTTTAATTTTTGGCTGACGATCTTCGGTTCTTTTACCCAACCGGATTTTTCCCATTTGAGTAAGTGAACCTATTGGTTGTGAAAGGCCTTTTCTTACTGCCTCAACACCTGCAATTAAGGTAGTAGCTACCGCTCCTAAACCCGGTATCAGAATACCCAATTTACCTTCTGCTGGTTTAATGTTGCTTTCCATACTTAACGTTTTGTTACGAGTTGTTAAAATTTGGCTTAAAGCCATTGATGTGCCTTATACCAGGCTAATGTTTCTGTAAGGCCTTTTTTTAAATCATATTTGGGGTTAAAGTTCAACTCGCGCTGAGCTTTCTCAATGCTGCAGGCCCAATTGGCAGCAGTAAGTTCTTTTAGTTTCTCTATATTCAGTGCTGATGCTTTATGCGTCAGTTTGCTTACATTTTCCACAACTGAAGCCACCAGCTTCACTAATGGCAGCGGCAAATGTAATTTAAACGTTTTTGTGTTTAAAATACTTTTCTCCAGCTCAGCCATTTTATAACGGTTGTATATTTTACCATCGCTGATATTGTAAGCTTCACGGTTTCCGGCAGTTAACGCCACTATGGCCACCTGAGCCAGATCAGTTGCATAAATAAAACTTAGCTGTTGTGCTTTACTGCCTATGTAAGGCTCAAAACCGTTGGCAATTTGCTTTATTACTATAAAAATATCTTTTTCACGTGGTCCGTAAACGGCTGTGGGGCGAAGAATGGTATAGTTTAATAGCTTGAAACTGCTCAATACAGTTTCTGCCTCCAATTTACTTCTACCATAGGCAGTAACCGGATGCGGGGCCTCGCGCTCCGTAATAATGCCGTTTAAATCGGGTAGGGGGCCCAAAGCAGCAAGGCTGCTTATCAAAACTAGCTTTTTAAAATTGTAATTTACCCCAGCGGCAGCTTCTGCTATGTTGCGGGTGTAAACAGTGTTAATCTGATGATATTCTTCTGCAGTTTGAGCTTTGGTAATACCGGCAGCATGAATGATATAATCGTACCTGTTTTCCTGAAATTCCTTCCCTAGTATTTCACTATCGCTAAAATCAGGATACGTATATTGTATGTTTAACTCTTTAAGATGTGAAACATCACTGCTCTTTCTCACTGCAGCAAATACTTCCAGGTTGCTTTTTAAGGCTGCTGTAATAAGATGATATCCTACAAAACCACTTGCACCGGTAATCAAAACCCGACCGTTCATATTACTTTTTCGTAAAGCCGGTAGGTTTTGTAAGGAATGCCTTTAATGTCAATGATCGCTTTGTTCATCAACTCATTATTTTCCAATATCCATCCGGCTTCGGCAGCTCTGTAATTTCTGGCTTTAAACTCTTTAATTACGCTGCCATACAAAACTGCTTCTATACCACGTTTACGATAACCTTCAAGTACACCCAGAGCATATATGCGTATACCGTTAATCTTTTTTCGGCCGTACAATAATTTAAATATCCCTGTCGGAAATAAGCGGCCTCTTTTTATTTTGATCAGCACCTGGTTAATATCTGGCAAGGTCAATACAAATCCTACCGCTTTGCCATTATGTTCAGCTACATAACAAAAATTGGCGTCTACTATTAATTTCAGGTCATTGGCCACGTAGTCAAATTCCTCGTTGGTCATCGGTACAAAGCCGGAGTTTTTGTCCCATGCGCTGTTGTAAACTTCGCGTACTTTAGCTACCTCGTTTTTAAAGTCTTTTAAAT
>CAXTCH010000512.1:0-2333 GCA_964241945.1 uncultured Mucilaginibacter sp. | reverse complement strand
TTTATATTTAATCAGCGTATCATGCCCCGAATTGGGTAAAATCCACAGGTATGCCCCGGGGATAGACTCGGCAATGAGTAGCGTGTGCTTGGGCAGAATTGCATCATGATCGCCCCCTATCACTAAGGTAGCGCACCGTACCTGTTGCAATAAATCAGATTTGATCTGAGGCTTGGTGGCCATTAAATGCACCAACTTGTAGGCGTTCCGGGTTTTTGCGCCGGTAAAGGACAGCTTTTTCAGCACCGCATCTTCGGCCAGCAAGGTTTTGTAGGAAGCTACGCCAAACGCTGTACTGTCAGATACCAAATTAGCGCCCGAGATGGCCACCTTTTTTACCTTGCCGGGATGCCGGATAGCCAGCAGCAGGCTGTTGATCCCGCCATCGCTCCAACCGATGACATAGCACTGTTTTACGTGCAGGTAAGTAAGCAGCGAGTCCATATCATCAGCCATCATACTGTAACTCAGCGAATCGCTGACGTCTTTGGATTTGCCCTGTGCCCGGCTGTCGGCCACAATCACCCGGTAATGCTGTGCAAAAAAAGGTATCTGGTTTTCGAAAGATTTGATGGAGCCGCCATTGCCATGAATCATGAGCAGCGGGTAGCCGCTTCCATATACTTCATAGTACATGTTCATGCCGCGCAGCTTTACATAATGGCCGGCGGTGGGGTCATTACCAAAGCCGGTTTGTTCTTTCGATTTGCGGTGGCGTTGTGCCTGTACAGAAACGGCTAAAAATACCAGGCTGCAAAGCAGCCCTGTGCGCATCAGTTGATTCATTTAAGGAAGTAAAAAAAATGATACAAATTCAACAAGATAAATGAGTAACCTCTTACCCACTTTCCCGGTTAGTAAGTATTAACGTTTTGCGCCGTACTTAGTTCTCGGTGAACGAATCACCATATAAATTTTACATAAAAAACTGTATTTTAATAATTTACAGCGGCTAAAAAGAGATTATACCGCGTTCTATTATCATTACAGTCTCATAATAAAATCAGTATTTGATTTTATAAAATATATCCTTACCTTTGCAGCCGATTTGACGATGTTGTCAGATACGTTATTTTAATTCATGAACAACCCATTTTTAGAACTGGGAATCCGTCATGATATTGTTAATGCCATCAGCGATCTGGGTTTTGAAAAACCATCGCCTATACAGGAAGCTTCTATTCCTGTATTACTGTCTGGCAGCAACGATTTTGTCGGATTAGCCCAAACGGGAACCGGAAAAACCGCTGCATTCGGACTGCCTCTATTAGAACTTGTCGATTTCGAGGAAAACACCCCTCAGGCGCTCGTACTATGCCCTACACGTGAACTTTGCTTGCAAATTACAAGCGATTTAACCAAATATGCTAAAAACATGCAGAATGTGCATGTAGTTGCAGTTTACGGTGGTGCCAGTATCAGCGATCAGTTACGCGCTATCAAACGCGGCGTACAGATTGTGGTAGCAACACCCGGCCGTATGCTGGATATTTTGAACCGCAATGCCATCGATTTTTCGAACATCCAGTATGTAGTATTGGATGAGGCAGATGAAATGCTGAACATGGGCTTTCAGGAGGACATTGATAATATCCTTTCTACCACACCCGAAGAAAAAAAGACCTGGTTATTTTCGGCTACGATGCCCAGCGAAGTTCGCCGCATAGCCAAAAAGTACATGACCGACCCACACGAATTAACGATGGGCGAGAAGAACTCAGGCAATGTGAACATTGAGCACGAATACTATGTGGTGCGTGCCCGCGACAAATACGCTGCTTTTAAGCGTATTGTCGACTTTAACCCTGAGATTTTTGGTATTGTATTTTGCCGTACCAAAATTGAAACCCAGGAAATTGCAGAATCGCTGATTAAGGACGGTTATAATGCCGATGCCCTGCACGGCGACCTTTCACAGCAGCAGCGCGACAAGGTAATGAAACGTTACCGCGACCGCAGCCTGCAATTGTTAATTGCTACTGACGTAGCAGCCCGCGGTATTGATGTGAGTGATGTTACCCACGTAATTAACTACTCACTACCTGATGAAATTGAAAACTATACCCACCGCAGCGGTCGTACCGGCCGTGCTGGTAAAACCGGTATTTCAATAGCCATCATCAACTCAAAAGAAATTGGAAAAATACGCCAGATTGAAAAAGTAATTGGCAAGCGCTTTACCAAGGCTGAAATACCAACCGGCTTTGATGTGTGCGAAAAGCAATTGTTCGGCATGATTCACAAGGTACATAATGTACAGGTAGATGAATCACAGATTGAGCAATACCTGCCGCGCATTATGGACGAGTTTGCTGATTTAAGCAAGGAAGACC
>CAXTCH010000511.1:0-2338 GCA_964241945.1 uncultured Mucilaginibacter sp. | reverse complement strand
GGAAACTTTCAACGAAAATGGCGCTGCGAACAGCAAGATGGGCCGGCGTTCGTTCCTACAGTTTGCAGGAGCCGGTGCATTAGCTGCGGGCGTGCTTACCGCCTCATCCTGTACAAAAAATCATGATACCGGGGAACCGGGTTTGGTTGACATTGGAACCGGCGATTTTGCTATTCTAAACTATGCATACGCTTTAGAGCAGTTAGAAGCCGCGTTTTACAGCACAGTGGTAGACAATTTTTACTCCAACATCAGTACTGATGAAAAAAACCTGCTCACTGATATCCGCGATCACGAAATTGCCCACCGCGAATTCTTTAAGAAAGCTTTAGGTGGAAATGCAATTCAGGCACTGAACGTAACATTTGCAAGTGTTAACTTTCATGATCGCGCCAGCGTGCTTGGAACAGCCAAAGCTTTTGAAGACTTGGGTGTTGCCGCCTATAATGGTGCAGGTGCACTTATCAAAAATCCTGATTATTTAGTGTTGGCCGGTAAAATTGTTTCTGTTGAAGCACGTCACGCCGCATTAATCCGTGATTTATTGTCATATAATACTTTTGTGGGTAATGACGTAATTACGCTCACTGAGGGAACCAGCATCGAAAGATCTAAGTCTCCTCAACAAGTAGTTCCGGTAGCTAATACTTACATCTCCGGTAAACGTTTGGTTGCTCCTGCATTCGGTATTTATTAATCATTCACCTATTTAAAGACATCAATCATGGATATCAATAATTTAATTGACGAAATCGTTAAGGCAGATCCAGAATTTACGGACAGAGTTAGTCCGCGCCGGGATGCCATCAAAAATATAACCAGCTTTGGCTCAAAAGTAGCTGTAGCTGCTATGCCGTTTGTATTCTCAACTTTATTTAAGAAAGCTTATGGCCAAACTGCTACAGTAAGTGTTACCGACGTTTTAAACTTTGCACTTACTGCAGAATATTTAGAGTCATCTTTTTACAATAAGTATGTAGGATACAGCTATGTATCAGGCACCGATTTACCTGCTTTACAGCTTATTCAAACTGATGAAAACAACCACGTAAAGTTATTACTTGGCGTATTAGGTTCATCAGCTATAGCAAGACCTACATTTGATTTTTCTGGTGGTATGGGCAGCGGCAACGGTCCGTTTGCAAGCGTTGAAACCAGTTATGATACTTTCCTGGCGTTAGCACAATCTTTTGAAGATACAGGAGTACGTGCCTATAAAGGTCAGGCTACCAATTTAATGAGCCAGCCGGCTACGTTAACAGTGGCTTTAAACATTCACTCTGTAGAAGCACGTCATGCTTCACACTTACGTCGTATCCGTCAGCTACGTGGTGTAGCTGTTAAACCTTGGATAACTGGTGTAAATGGTGGAGTACCTGCTCCTGCGACAGCAGTTTATGCAGGTGAAGACAACGTAACACAAGGTGGTGTAGATATTACTACTTTACCATCAAAAAGCGGTTCTACCACTTCAGTAAGTGCAGCTACCGAAGCTTTTGATGAGCCACTAACTATGGCTGCAACAGTGAATATCTTGTCGTTATTCATCAAAAAATAACGCATATTGTCCTTAAAAAGAAAAGGCTGTACATTAGTGTACAGCCTTTTCTTTTTTGCACTTTTTATCAATAATTAATTACTTGCTCCTCAAGTTGGCTTGGCAGTTCGCGCCAGCCATATTTTTGAGTACGCAGTTGCGGTTCAAAGCCGGCTTCCAGTATAGCGTCCTGTATACCTTTAGCGGTAAAGCGGTGAGGCGCACCTGCAGCCGAAACTACGTTTTCTTCAATCATGATGGAGCCGAAATCGTTGGCGCCTGCATGCAAGCATACCTGGGCTACTTGTTTGCCAACTGTAAGCCACGAGGCCTGAATATTTTTAATATTTGGCAGCATGATGCGGCTTAAAGCAATCATACGGATATATTCATCGCCGGTTACATTGTTGGTAACTCCCCTTACTTTACGTAGTAAAGTACCGTCATCTTGAAACGGCCAGGGAATAAACGCAATGAAGCCATAGTTGCCCTCCGGTTTTTCACTTTGCACTTCCCGTATCCATACCAGGTGCTCAAAACGTTCTTCAATGGTTTCTACGTGCCCGAACATCATCGTAGCTGACGTAGGCAAATTGATTTGGTGAGCAGCCCGCATTACATCCAGCCATTCACGACCGCCGCATTTGCCTTTCGAAATCAGCCTGCGTACACGGTCATTTAATATCTCGGCTCCAGCGCCCGGTAATGAATCTAACCCAGCCGCTTTAAGCGCAGTAAGCACGTCAATATGGCTCATCTTCTCGAGTTTGGCCACATGCGCAATTTCCGGCGGACCAAGGG
>CAXTCH010000510.1:0-2371 GCA_964241945.1 uncultured Mucilaginibacter sp. | reverse complement strand
TTACTTCGGCACTGGTGGTATCATGCGGACTTAATTTGTGGGGCTGTGCTTTAACCGCAAGTGAAAACAGCAGGCTCAGCGCTGCCAGTGTGAAGGTTTTAAGCAATGAATGGTTTTTCATAATAGTGTTAAGTTAGTATTTGAGTGTATAAAGGTAATTAATGTTTAAGCAAGTAAAACACCATTTTGCGTATATAATTGAGTTTACTGACATAGCCTTTCTTTTTCATAAAGTACAGCTCATGGCAATAGCCCATCAGTAAATTCATGAGGCGGAAAGTGTTAGCCAATGATTTATTTTCGAGCAGGTAAATAAGGCGGTCAATCCATCCCTGATACCGGCCGTTAAATTGTCTGCAATATTTAAACCAAGGCAAACTGATTTCTATATAACTTTCTACCGGGGTTGCTGATGCAGCTTTGATGCGCAGAAAATCCGTGCTGGACTGTTCATGCTGTCGGTATTTTACCAGAGGCCGGTTAAGATAGTTAATTGGTCCGAAATGGGCTGCTACAAAGGCAATCCACCAGTCGTGCGGAAACCGGACATCAAACCGGCCTAAAGCGGGTACCAGCGTTTTCCGGAACATGCAGCTATGCCCTGATACACAATTTTGGAACAGGAAAGGTAATGGACTGTCACCAGCGTACATATTGAGGTTGTCTGACATATACCCCAAGCTTTGCAATTTATTATTTACAAACTCAGAATCGTGGTAAATTAAAGCAGAATCTCCTACCGCGTTAATCATTAACTTCACCTTGTTTAAGTCCCAGTAGTCGTCCTGGTCGCACAGCATGATATAATCTCCTGTACACAGGCTGATGGCTTTTTCAAAGTTTTTAATGTAACCTAAGTTCTGTTTGTTGCGATGAATTTTAAATCGCGGATCAGCAGTTGCATAACGATTTAATATTTCTATAGTATCATCAGTTGACTGGTCATCAGTAACAATAATTTCAAGGTTGGGGTAAGTTTGATGTATAAGTGTGTCTAACTGCACTTCCAGATAAGTAGCACCGTTGTAGGTGCAAAGTGCAATCGAGACGAGTGGATTCGTATCGGCCATAAAGTAATGTTAAATATCGTAACCATAACGTTTGAATACCGGCCGCCAAAAGTCGGCATAGTTATCCCAGTCGTGGCAACCAAAGGGTAATTCACTGTTATTTAAATGCAGCGAGCGTTCAGGGAAAAATTCGAAAGCAAATTTTAAAGCAGTGTGATAATCCGGAATGTTGAGTATGCGTTTTTTACGGTTTACCTCCACACTCCAAAAAGCATCTTCATTGTAATGAAAGCTGGTATGAGTAAGGTATTCCCGGATGCAGGCTTGTTGGGTGGTGGCTATATCATAAAACTTTTTTACCCGGCGTAAGGAAAAACCGCCGTTGCCCACCTTGTTAATAAATTGTTTATCACTGGGCACACCTTTTCGGTGCACATTAAACCGGGTATAGAGGTAAGACTTTACCTGTAACTCCATAGCTTTCATTTTATTTTTAGGGGCGGCGGCCTGAATCCATGGGGCGCCTGCATAGTCAATATCCTGATTACACCAATAGGCCAGGTCATCTTTAAAAACAAAGGCATCCAACTGGTAAATCAGGATATATTCATAATTCAGAAAACGCTGATAGAATTCGGTAGAAAGCATCAGGCGATTATAGCCTGCAACGCTGGTAAAATAAGCATCATCAAAGCCGGCTATTTCGGTAAAGAAGGATATTTGCGAAATAGATGGTAAAGTTAAATGGTGGGGTTTAACAGCTATTAACGGATAACCCGACAGCACCCGCGCACATTGCTCCAGCGCAATCTTGTCATAATCAGACAGCGTACTACGATAGAAAGGGATGATAACAGCGACTTTTTTTTGCATCTCAGTCATGTATATTCTGTCAGGTTTGATAGAGTTGCTCTACCAGCGATTCAAAATGCTCCTGAAACAGGAAATCACATGCGTATTCCCCTTCCGGTACTACGTTAATTACCTCAAAAGCCCCTTCCAGTATGCGCCGCACTTTCAGCGCCTCAGCTACCGAAAATGGGAATGATTGGTTACCGATGAAGAACTTGCAACCAGCAATACAGCGTGCCATCTGTAAAAAGTCATCTACCTGCAACCATTCCAGCTGAGGTAGCTGCTTTTTCATCTCGTCAAATTCAGCCGCTACGCCTATAAACTTTAGCTTAGGATACTGGCTCAAAAACTCGTAGCTGATAGTGGTATTACGATAGCGCTGACTGCGAGCAATCAGTATGTTGTCGGCATAAGCGGTATCGGCTTCAACACTGAGCCAGCTTTTATATAAATCCGGATTAACGCCGGTGATGTATCCGCACCAACGGGCAATATTACCTTTATCC
>CAXTCH010000509.1:0-2410 GCA_964241945.1 uncultured Mucilaginibacter sp. | reverse complement strand
CGACTACCGCCGTTACATAGGCATAGGTTTAAAAGCGGGTTTTTAAAACACCCCCGCCCTTTTTATTGTTGCTCTTACCGTATGAAAGTTTTGCTTGCTGGTGCGGGGAGTTACCTTGGTTCACATTTGATTCCGGTTTTGTTACAAAACGGGCACGAGGTACTGTGCCTGGTGCGTGATAAAAAACTGTTTCAGAAGCAAAACCCCTTGGCCGATAAAGTAACCTTACTTACCGGCGACCTGCTGCGAACCCGCAATATAGAGCCGCTGCCGAAGGATATTGATGTAACCTATTACCTCACCGGCTCCATGACACAAACCCTGGCCTTTGCCGGACTGGAAGCCTTATCCGCCGAAAACTTTGTTCAATTGATTAATGAAACGGACTGCAGGCAAATTATTTCGGTAGCTGACATTGATAAGGAAGATACCGAAGCCAGCCGCTCACGCCTGCATGTAGAAGAAATTTTATATGGCAGCAACCCGGCGCTTACCGTATTGCGCACAGCCATGATTATAGGCCCGCACAGCATTGCCTGCGAAATGCTGAACGGGCTCACCGACAAAAAGCCCATGATTGTTGCCCGCAGCTGGGCCAAAGCCCGCATACAACCCATTGCCCTGACGGATGTATTGGCTTATATGCAGGATTGCATGCTTAATGAGGCGACTTACAACACCGTATTTACCATTGGCGGCCCCGAAATTATCACGTTTAAGCAAATGCTGCTGGCTTATGCTGAAACCTGCAAGCAAAGCAAACCCAAGTTGCTTACCATCCCTATGGTATCGCAGCAGTTGTCATCCTACTGGCTCAACTTTTTAACGCCTATCAGCTTTACCGCAGCGCAAAGCCTGATTGAGAATCTGGAGAATGACAATATTGCTTATGATGACAGCATCACCCGGATTTTTCACCGCGATTTAATGCCGTTTAAAGAAGCCTTGCAACAATCTGAAAACCATCTGTACCAACTGGCCTCCAACTAAAGCGCGCTTATATTGTTTATGGCTGATATGCAACTACATCATGTATTAATTACCGGCGGTAACGGGCTTATCGGTAAGCATCTTACGCGGCAACTGCTACAGCAGGGGCACCAGGTAAGTCACCTTAGCCGTAAACCGGCTCAGGTACCAGGGGTAACTACCTATGTGTGGAATATAGCCAAAAGCGAAATTGATGAGCGGTGCATAGAAGGTGTAGATACGATCATCCACCTTGCCGGTGCCGGCGTAGCCGATAAACGCTGGACCGCCAAACGCAAACAGGAAATTATTGACAGCCGGATTGATTCCATCCGGTTAATTTACCGTTTACTGGAAAGCAAGCCGCATCAGGTACATAGTTTCATTTCTGCATCTGCTACCGGTTATTATGGCAACCGCGGGGATGAAATACTGACTGAAAACAGCAGCCCTTCGCATGATTTTTTGGGCATTTGCTGTGTGGAGTGGGAAGCTGCCGTAGACAAAGGTAACGCCTTAGGCCTGCGCCTGGTAAAATACCGTACCGGTGTGGTACTATCCACCGAAGGCGGCGCATTGCCCGAACTGGCTAAACCCATCAAGTTTGGTTTCGGCGCTCCGTTAGGAAACGGCAGGCAATGGATTCCGTGGATACATTTACAGGATGTGGTTGATTTATACCTGATGGCGGTTAATGACATCTCGCTAACGGGCGTATTTAATATGACAGCGCCCGAACCGGTAACCAACCGCCAGTTAACGCAGGCCGTAGCCCGGCAACTAAAAAAGCCTTTATGGCTTCCCAATGTACCGGCCTTTTTATTGAAACTGATTTTCGGCGAGATGAGCGAAGTAGTATTGGGGAGCACCCGGGCTGTTCCGCAGGGCATTATACCGAAGCACACTTTTAAATACCCCGTAGTTAACGAAGCTTTAAAAGAAATTTATGGATAAGAAAACACCCCTGTCCATCGTCTGGTTCCGCCGTGATATAAGGCTGCATGATAATGCTGCCTTATACTATGCTCTTAAGGGTGAGCATCCTGTGCTGGGCCTTTTCATTTTCGACCGGGAAATACTGGATGACCTGGAAGACAGGGACGATGCCAGGGTAACTTTTATTTACAACAGCATTGAAAAAATGCGCGAGGAACTGCACCAGCATGGCAGCAGTTTACTGGTAAAATATGGCAGGCCGGATGAAATATGGGACGACTTGTTAAAAGAATACACCATAGCATCTGTATATACCAACCGCGATTATGAGCCCTATGCAAAAGTACGTGATAAAGCCATAGGTGAAAAGCTGCAGAAGCATAACATCCCGTTTACCGATTACAAAGACCAGTTGATTTTTGACCGTGATGAAGTTACCAAGGATGACGGTAAGCCTTATACTGTTTTCACTCCCTATAAAAAACGCTGGTTTAAAACATTAAAG
>CAXTCH010000508.1:0-2418 GCA_964241945.1 uncultured Mucilaginibacter sp. | reverse complement strand
GGGGATTGGATGAAAAGGATATCCTGCTTTCGGCCAAAGATGAAATTCTGCCTGCGTTAAAAGATTTCGACAGTCCGTTTTGATATTTTAAAGACGTACGATAATTACACTTCAAACTTAAAACGGTATTAAACCTCGCCCTTAAAATACCGTTATGAGAGGGAAAGTACTGTTTTTACAAAACTAGTATGGCTACTGATAAGGTGCGTTTAATCTTATCTATTCACCCTGCTTTATTTCGGCTGCAAATCTTTAGGCATGCGCCCATGCAATAAATATTCGGCCCACTTTTCATTGCCGTTGCTACGGGCAGCAAATGAGGCCTGGTGCCAATCGTACGTACATAGCACCTGCTGTATATTTATATGGGAACCGTTTACACATACAATGGCATACTTGGCATGCGGCGACATGGATTCCATGGCAAAGTAATAATCACCGTTACCCAGGTAGGCAGGCAGCCCCACACTGCCGGGGTTTAGGATAATTTTGTCGTTCGACAGGTAGATTGTGCGGTTAACATGAGAGTGCCCGCACAGAATGACACGCTCTTTAATATGTGCTGTACGCTTTATTAACACTTCATCATTATATACAAATACCCCCTGAGGGGTTACTTCTTCCAGTAAATATTCATTATCACTTTCCGGGGTACCATGGCACACAAAAAACGTGTTATCGCAAGTGGCTGTACAGGGCAGGCCTTTCAGCCAGTTGACTGATGTTGCCGACAGTTCGGACTTTACCCGCTCCATACCTTCCTTTTGCGATACCCGGTCCATATTTTCCAGTATCTCGCGGTCGGTATTTCCGCTAATGCTCAGCATGGGGTTTTCCCTTAAAATAGTGGCGACGCTTTCGGGTTCCAGCGCCCCGAAAAAGTGGTCGCCCAGGTTGATGATCTTATCAATTTTGCGCGATTTTATATCTTTCAGCACCGCCAGTAAGGCCAAAGAGTTGCCATGAATGTCGGATATTATAGCATATTGTCTCATTATCTCAATAGGTTTCACTGCCACTCAGAACGGCGGCACAGCATAATTATACAGGATAAACAAAAAAGCCCCTGCATGGCGCAGGGGCCGGGTATATTTTTGTTATTTACTTGGTAATCAAGTTGTATAATTCGTCCAGCTTGGGGGTGAGCACAATTTCAATGCGCCGGTTGAGGGCACGGGCTGCATCAGTGTTAGAGGGATCGACAGGCTGAAACTGGCTTTTCCCGGTAGCGGTTAAGCGGTGCGGATCTATTTTTTCGGTTTCGGTAAGATAGCGCACAACCGAGGTGGAACGCAGTACGCTCAGGTCCCAGTTATCTTTAATCTGACCCAAGTTCAATACCTTTTTGTCATCCGTATGGCCTTCTACGGCAATATTGATGTCGGGTTCTTTGTTTAACACAGCCGCCAGTTGCTGCAGCGCCTGCTTGCCCTTATCGTTAATAATGATACTGCCCGAAGGAAACAATAATTTGTCGGCCAATGAAACATACACTTTGCCATTGCGGATGTCTACCGTTAAACCGCTGTTTTGGAACCCTAATAACGCCTGCTGCAATTTATTTTTCAGCGCGTTGGTGGCCTCATCACGTTTCTTTAAAATTTCTTCTACTTCGCGCAGGCGTTCCTCGCGCTGCTTTAAATCGCCTGAAAGCTGTTTTAAGTTACCTGATAACTGATTTACCTGGGTCGAGCTGGCAGCGTAATCTTTGTTCAACGCATTGTATTTACCTTGCAGATCGGCCATTTGCTGATGAATACGGGCGGTATCTGCCTGCAAACGCGCCAACTCTGCTTCCAGATTAGTGGTACGGTTCTGCAATGAATCGCGGCTTGAAACTAAGGCGTTGTATGATTTATTGGATAATACTTTACACGAGTGCACGATGAGGCATAAACCGGCTGCCAGAAACAAATACTTCAACTTCATGAGAATATGTAAATTAATTGAGATTAAGCGATTGCGTTGGTTAAAAATACATTTAGCGGATATATCTTGCTGCAAAGATGCACTATATTTTTTGCCGCATCCTTACCGATCAGCTCTTCATCTTTTAAATCGCGATAAGCAATATAGCTTTTCAGCTTTAACAAGTCAATATCCGGATGGTCGGCGCTGTAATTTTTAGGAATCACTTTCAACTTTTCCTGTTCTCTGAAATTGCCGAACAGTTGGGTAAAAGTGGGGGCATCAACAATCTTTTTCAGTTCAGCTGCATTGTAGTCAATCTCCTGGCGTATGGCTTTCAGGTGACCGGGTTCCGGCATCCAATACCCGCCGGCAACAAAGGATGCACCCGGCTCTATTTGTAAATAATAACCTATCCCCTCTTTGGCATAACCGGTTCGCAGCCGCCCGATAGCCATATTAGTTTTATAAGGGGTTTTATCTTTACTAAAACGCACATCACGGTAAATG
>CAXTCH010000507.1:1792-2428 GCA_964241945.1 uncultured Mucilaginibacter sp. | reverse complement strand
ATATAGAAGTTTTCCATAATCGTAGTTTGAAGTAGCTTAAACTACTCCTTGTTTACATAACCGCTATCAAAATATTAGCAATCAGGTTACCAATTGCCCGCTGTGTTACTGGCGTTGGCCTTAGCTGGTGCGGGCTGTTGCTATAAATAATGTGTGCGGCTATTAAACTATCAGCAGCTGCGCTTATCCAACAGGTATGAAACGCATTAACTTATCTCAAACTTTTATTGTTGCAGTTGCTGTATTCGCTTTAGTTTTTACCTTAAGCGCCGGCGTGCATATGTATCACCTTACCCAGGCCGGATTAATGAACTGGGCGCGTTAAGCTGATTAAATACTGAGTACCTAACCCAGCGCATGGCCCTCGAAAATTATTGACTATAGTAACATTACATATAGGTGACTGCAATGCATAATTGCCGGTCAAGGTTGTCGACAATAATAGATAGGATGACACCTTTCTTTCGTATATTTGTTACAACATCAATTTAACTCCATGCAAAATAATGTCATCCATCGGGCCAGCACACGCGGCAGTGCCGATTTGGGTTGGTTGCAGGCCAATCCTACTTTCAGCTTCGGTCACTATTATAACCGCGAACGCATGAGCTTTGGTGCCCTGCGGGGGCTTAACGA
>CAXTCH010000507.1:0-1782 GCA_964241945.1 uncultured Mucilaginibacter sp. | reverse complement strand
AGCCGAGGCGCTCACCCACCGCGATAACCTGGGCAACGTAGCCGTCATTCGTGCCGGTGAAATTCAGGTCATCAGTGCGGGTACAGGATTGTACCACTCAGAGGTAAACGAAGAGCCTGATACGGCCGCACAGGTATTGCAGATATGGGTATATCCCAACCAGCGCAATGTAGAACCGCGTTATGAACACAGCCGCCTGAATATTGAAGAGCGCAACGTGTGGCATCAGATTCTTTCGCCCGGCACAGATGATGACGGGGTTTGGATTTATCAGGATGCCTGGTTCAGTATCGGGAAATTTGATCCTGGTTCGGCCACAGCTTATACCTTGCACCGACCTGAAAACGGTGTATATGTTTTTGTAATCAGCGGTGAGGTTACCGTAAATGGCGAACTGCTGAACGCGCGCGATGGCATGGGAATATCAAATACCGATGAGATTCAGTTAACCACCGGCAACGATACCCAAATACTGCTGATGGAAGTACCCATGACCTATTGATATCATAACCTATGCAAAACCCCATTCAAATACTGGCAATATCCACCCACGAAGGCATAAGGGCTACCATAGTAAGGCTGCTGCACAATCACACCGAGCCCTGGGAGGCTACCGGTGCCGACAGTGCCTCACAAGCTATGCAGTTAGGGCAGAAAACTAACTTCGATATTGTGCTTTTAGGCAATGGCCTTACCCAGGCCGAAGAGCAGCAGCTCACCGAATTTTTTGAAGGTAGAAATCCGCAAACCAAACTAATTTCCCATTACGGCGGTGGAAGCGGTTTGCTGTTTGGCGAAATTTACGAGGCGCTGGACCGCTAATCATTTTAAGTACTTTGATACATTGCCACTGGCTAACTTAAAATTTCCACATTTCAAACAAGTGGGCTATTTGCAGGGTTAATCAATAACAAAACATCTGTACTTAAAACTTAACCAGTCAACCCATGAAAAACTATGAAACCTTAGTAGATTGTACCAACGATTTACTGAAAAGCGGATATACTGCCAACTTAAGCTTTGAAGATAATGGCGAGAGTATTGACGATAAGTCTAACAATATTGTAATGAAAGCTGATGACTTTGAAATTGATGAATTTTATCGTTTCGAAGGTGCCAGCAATCCTTCCGATATGTCAATTGTATATGCTATATCTTCGGCTAAATATAACCTGAAGGGCGTTTTGGTTGATGCGTATGGCACTTATGCCAATAACTCATCTTCGGCCATTGAAGCCAAACTGCACCACCATCAGATAAGTGACAACCTGAAGGGTGCCGACCGGCCGCAGGCAGAAAATTAGTATATTTTTTAAACGGAAATTAAAAAGTCAGGAAGAACTGCACCCCATAATAGTGCAGTTCTTCCTGGCTTTTTAATTTTACACAACATCAACCCAAATCTTTACACTAACCCCATTGCCAATTAGGTACTTTGTGTAAAACTTCTACCTTTGTGAGTTTCCAAATTATACTCCATGGTTCAATTCGAACGATTTACACTGGATAACGGCCTTCGTGTATTGGTACATGAAGACCATACCACTCCCATGGCGGTAGTCAACATTTTGTATGATGTAGGCGCCCGCGATGAGCAGCCGCACCAAACCGGCTTCGCCCACTTGTTTGAACACTTGATGTTTGGCGGCTCGGTTAACATACCTGTATATGACGAGCCCCTGCAGCGTGTGGGTGGTGAAAACAATGCGTTTACCAGCAACGATATTACCAACTACTATATTACCCTGCCCTCGGCCAACCTCGAAACCGCCTTTTGGCTGG
>CAXTCH010000506.1:0-2443 GCA_964241945.1 uncultured Mucilaginibacter sp. | reverse complement strand
AGCAAATGCTGAGGTTTGATGTAAAGCCCAGCCGCATCGATCACATCTTTATCAGTCACCTGCACGGCGACCATTATTTTGGTTTGATGGGGCTGATCTCATCTATGCACTTAAACGGCCGCCGGAAACCGCTGCAAATATTTGGTCCTGCGCCGTTAAAAGAAATCATTGACTTACAGTTCAAACACTCAGAAACCAGCCTGAGGTACGAAATAGAATTTATCCCCACCAACCCCACCGAGCCGCAGGTGATCTTAGACAACCGGGATATCATAGTCGAAACCATTCCGTTAGATCATCGCATTCCTTGTACAGGTTTTCTTTTCAAAGAAAAAAAACGGCTGCGTAAAATTCTTAAAGAAAAGGTGACCGGCTTGGATGTGCCCATTAGTCAATATTCCTTGTTGAAAAAAGGATTCGATTACCACGCGCCCGATGGCAGGTTATACCGCAATGATGAGTTAACTTCAGATCCGGGCGAACCCAAGTGTTATGCTTATTGCTCGGATACCTTATACAATCACCAATATTTTAAGCAGATCAACGGCGCTACGTTGCTGTACCATGAGGCTACCTTTTTACATAACCTGTTGGAAAGGGCACAGGAAACCCATCATACCACCGCTTACCAGGCCGCCGAGGTTGCTTTACAAACCCATGCCAGGCGTTTACTCATCGGCCATTTTTCGGCACGGTACAAATCATTGAATGAATTACTGGAGGAGGCGCGGAACCTGTTCCCACATACCGAACTGGCTATTGAGGGGAACACGTTTACCTTAGAAGAATAAAAGAGCTACAAGCCGTAAGAAGGATTGATTAATCCTTCTTACCACCAAATACAGAGAAGCTTACGTAACGCTTAGGATGCGCCTTTAAATCAATAAACAAGCTGTTCAGGTTGGCTGAAGCATTGTTCAGGTTCTGGTACATCTGGTCGTCGTTCAGCAGCATTCCCAAAGTACCCTTATTACTGTTGATGCGGCTGATGGTGGCCTGCAAATCAGCCATGGCTTTATTGGCATTATTCAGCGTTTGGCCGATGTTGGCCTGAGCTACATCGTTGCTTACCGTTTCAAAATTGCGGGTAATGGTATTTAAATGTGCGGTACTGCTTTTCAAATTTATCGCAGCGCCGTTAGCATTTGCCATGATAGCGTTGATATTTCCGCTTTGTGCACCCACCAGGCCATCTATCTTTTTGGTGGTGCCTTCTAAAGTTTGCAGGGAATTAGCGATACTGTTAAAGCTGCGATCTACATTTTTTTGAAAGTCAGGATTCAGTATTTTATTGATGGCAGCCAGCGACGAATCCATTTTTGAAATCAATTGCTCCGCCTTGCGTTGCACAGGTTGCAAGCTTTGCGCTAAGCTACCCTGTATGTCGGCCTGCAAAGTGTCCTGGTCATCGGCCATTTCTTTGCTGTTGCCTAACTGAAATACCACCGCTTTACCACCTAACAAATCTGTACTTTCCAGTTTGGCCAGTGTGTTTGACGGAATACTGTAATCAGGATTGATTTTAAATTCAACTACGGTATGTCCGTTAGGCAACAAATGCATTTTCGAAATCTGACCAATCTGAAAGCCGTTTACCAATACCGGTTTAGATACGGTTAGCCCTTCCACGCTTTGATAGATAGCGTAAAACCGGTTCGACTTCGAAAAAACATCGTTACCGCGCAGGTAACTGTATCCTAATACGAGGATGGCAATGGAAACAACCGTTAATACGCCAATTTTGGTTTCGTTAGATATTTTCAAGGTAGTAAGTTAATTAATAAATGAATTTACTGGGCAGCTGCGTGTTCCACCTCTTTTTTGTACTGTTTAATAGCTCTAACAATAGAAGCTACGATTTCGTTTTGCCCTTCTTCCGAATTTAAGTATTGTTCGTCGGATGCGTTGTTAATGAAACCGGTTTCTACCAGTACGGCCGGCATGCCGCTGTTGGCTAAAACGTGCAAACTCTGTTCTTTTACACCGTTGCTGTAGCGGCCGTCGGTGTCGGTAAATTCATCATTAATTAAGTTAGCTAAGTGAATGCTTTGCTTACGGTATTTATCACGAAAGGCATTCATCACCATTCCCTGGGTGGGGTCATCATCAAAGTTATAGTATTCCTTATAGTTTTTTTCCTGGTAAATCGACGCATTTTCACGAATGGCTTCCTGCTGTTCGCCGGTACGCTTAAAGGCATATACCAGCAAAAGCACACCTTTGCCTGAGCGGTCGCCCACGGCAACGGGATGGCCGTTGATAACGCGGCGCCGTCCCGGCAGGGAATTGCAGTGAATAGAAACAAATATATTGCCGTGGTTGCGATTGGCAATTTCGGCCCGTTTGTGCAGTTCCACAAAATCGTCGGTGCTGCGGGGCATCACTGCGTTCACACCGGGCATTTCTTTTTCTATGGCATGCGGCAATTTAAAGGCGATTGCCA
>CAXTCH010000505.1:0-2443 GCA_964241945.1 uncultured Mucilaginibacter sp. | reverse complement strand
ATACCAAAGTGCTGGTGGTAGGTTTCGACAAAATGTCGTCCATCATTAATTATAAAGACCGCGCCACCTGTATTATTTTTGGCGACGGCGGCGGCTGTGCCCTGCTTGAACCGAATGCCGAGGGCTACGGCATTATAGATTCTGTTTTAAAAAGCGATGGCTCAGGCCGTGCTTATCTTCACCAAAAAGCCGGGGGCTCACTCAAACCTGCCAGCCATGCAACGGTAGATGCTTTGGAGCACTATGCTTATCAGGAAGGCCAAACCGTATTTAAATTTGCGGTAACCAATATGTCTGAAGTGGCTGCCGAAATCATGGACAAAAACCAGCTCTCTTCAGATGACATTGCCTGGCTGGTGCCACACCAGGCCAATAAACGGATTATTGATGCCACTGCCAACCGTATGGGCATCAGCTCGGATAAGGTAATTGTTAACATAGAGCGTTACGGCAATACCACCAACGGCACTATTCCTTTGTGCCTGTGGGAGTGGGAAAGTAAGTTTAAAAAAGGCGATAACCTGGTACTGGCGGCCTTTGGCGGCGGCTTTACCTGGGGCTCGATGTATTTAAAATGGGCTTATTAATTTTAGCAACTTTTTTAGTTTAATTTGTTATAACTTAGATTTTTATCTTAATCTGAAACCAATTTCGTCCTAAGCATGGATATTAAACAAATACAAGATTTAATTCGCTTTGTAGCAAAGTCTGGCGTAAATGAAGTGGCCATTGAACAGAATGAGTTCAAAATCACTATTAAAACCAACCAGGCGCCTACCGTTGTTCATGCAACTCTACCTGCACCTACGCCGGTACAGGCAGCTCAGGCATCAGCTCCTGTTACCAATGCACCGGCCCCGATTGCCACTGCCGAGGCCGCAGCAGAAACTGCCGCTCCTGATGATACTTCAAAGTATATCACTATCAAATCGCCGATGATTGGCACTTTCTACCGCTCAGCTACTCCCGAAAAGCCTTCATTTGTAAATGTAGGCGATGAAATTCAAAGCGGCTCGGTATTGTGCATCATTGAAGCCATGAAGCTGTTCAATGAAATTGAGTCGGAAATAGCAGGCCGTGTGGTAAAGGTATTGGTAGACAACTCCTCGCCGGTTGAATACGACCAGCCGTTGTTTTTAGTAGAACCGATGTAATTGATGTGCCGATTTGCAGATATGCAGGTGTGCTGCTGTTTTAAAATACGGACAGTCGCTGTATAAAAGCAAATAAGCACCGTATTGTAATTATAACATTATTTGGCTTGTGCAGGTCTGCGCGTTGTAGTGAAAACAATCTGCACATCTGCACATTTACTTATTTGCACATCCAACACTTATGTTTAAAAAAGTACTTATAGCTAACCGTGGTGAAATCGCCCTGCGAATTATTCGCACCTGCAAGGAAATGGGCATTAAAACGGTGGCTGTATACTCCACTGCCGATCGTGACAGCCTGCATGTGCGTTTTGCCGATGAAGCGGTATGTATCGGCCCGCCGCCCAGCCGCGATTCTTATTTAAATATACCCAACATCATATCCGCTGCTGAAGTAACCAATGCGGATGCTATTCATCCGGGGTACGGCTTTTTGTCTGAAAACGCTAAGTTTTCGGCCATTTGCGCTGAGTATGGCATTAAATTTATAGGCGCTACTGCCGACCAGATCAATGCCATGGGCGATAAGGCTTCGGCCAAAGCAACCATGAAAAAGGCGGGCGTACCTACCATTCCGGGTTCTGAAGGTTTGCTGCACGATGTAAAGGAGGGTATACAGATTGCCAACAAGATTGGTTATCCCATCATCCTGAAAGCTACCGCCGGCGGTGGTGGCCGCGGGATGCGTATTGTGTGGAAAGATGCCGATTTTGAACCGGCCTGGGATTCGGCTCGTGCCGAGGCTGGCGCGGCCTTTGGTAACGACGGGATCTATTTAGAAAAGTTTGTTGAAGATCCCCGCCACATCGAAATACAAGTGGTGGGCGACCAGTATGGCAAAGTATGCCACTTGTCTGAACGCGACTGCTCTATTCAGCGCCGCCACCAAAAGCTGGTTGAAGAATCACCCTCGCCGTTCATGACTGAAAAGTTGCGCAAGCAAATGGGGGATGCGGCCGTAAAAGGCGCAAAGGCGGTAAAATATGAAGGAGCGGGCACTATTGAGTTTTTGGTAGACAAGCACCGCAACTTCTACTTTATGGAGATGAATACCCGTATACAGGTAGAGCACCCGGTTACCGAAGAGGTAATTAACTTCGACCTGATTAAGGAGCAAATCAAAGTAGCTGCCGGCATTCCCATTTCGGGCAAAAATTACGAGCCCACCATGCATGCCATTGAGTGCCGTATTAATGCAGAGGATCCGTTTAACGGTTTCCGCCCGTCTCCGGGTAAAATTACCAATTTTCACTCACCGGGTGGCCATGGCGTACGGGTAGATACACATG
>CAXTCH010000504.1:0-2455 GCA_964241945.1 uncultured Mucilaginibacter sp. | reverse complement strand
TTTCAGGTTGTTACGTGCCTGATAATTGCGCACGCCGTCCCAAAAGGTGTGGCCTTCCTGATTGAATTTTTCCCAGCTGTATTTATTCGGTTCTGATTTGACGAGCCAATAATTCATGTGTAGTTAAATTTAACAGGCGAAATATAGGCAAAAAGGAACTTATCCCGTAAGGGTTTAAAAGCCTGCTACGGCGGGAAACCGATTAAACAGGGTATGCTTAGCGCATATTCCAGCCCGAAAATTTATTGCGTTAGGACTGTTTGTTAATCTACAGGGATGCCGAACAATTCATTCCGTTTCAACATCCATGCTGGAAATAAGATGATTTTTAAAGCCGTAAATGTGCTTCACCAATCCGTCAAACAGGATGTTTCCGTCCAGATCTTTAACCAGCTGAGCAACTTTAACTTCAAACTTACCATCCGGGCGTCGCTGATGGATTGGGGTTCAACATGCAGATTAATTTCGCTCCACTGCCTCGTCCAGTATTTTCTTACCTCGTTGAACCCAACTACATATCCGCCTTCAAAAGCCTTTGGCCAATGTACGTCGGGGTTCATGGTTGAGAACACCAGGTCAATGTCTCTGCTATTAAATCCGGTATATGCTTTTTGTATAAGCGGCCAGTATGGTAATTCCATGGGTGATAACAATGCTAAAAGTGTGCCCTGCAAATAAGTGAATTAAATGCTATCCCGCAATTTTTTAACTCAATCATCACTGCCGTTGATAGCCAACTTGCGGGAGACCAGGGCATATTTATACTAATTATTTCACTGCGTCCATCCAGGTATTTGCCATTAGCTGGCAACCGGGAATTGCCGGATGCACACCGTCCAGCGTCCAGTAACTTCCGGGAGCGGTACTCAAGGCCTTGTCGAATGCCGACTGGAAGGGTACAAAAGTGGCGTTATATTCACGGGCGATGTCATGGGCGGTCTGGCGGTAACCGTCAAAGGCAGGGTACCATTTTTCATCTACTGCTTTTACCCCTTTAACCGCAAAAGGCTCACAGATAACCAGCTTTAAGTTGGGCAAAGCTTTTAAGGTGCGGTCTAATAACTTGTGGTAATCTGTGCGATAGATATCTACCGTTCCCTTGTAGCCGCCAGTCAGTGTATGCCAAAAATCGTTAACCCCGATCATGATGCTGAGCACATTGGGTTTCAAATCCAGGCAATCCGTATCCCAGCGCTCGGCTAACTGGTACACTTTGTTACCGCTGATGCCCTTATTGTATATCTTCAAGCTCTTATCTGCATGCTTGCCTAACAGTTCAGCAGCCAGTAAAAAGGCGTAGCCGCTGCCCAAAGCCTGAAAATTATTCGCTTCGTTTTTACTCTTGTCGCGCCCCCAATCGGTAATGGAATCGCCCTGGAACAGGATAACATCGTTGGTATCGAAACTTACTTTTTTACTTTTCTCCGCAGCTGCCCCGGCAGCGGCAATTTCAGGAAGGGTTAAAGAAGCAGCTGCGGCGATGGCCGAGCTTTTAATAAAGTGGCGACGGTTTAACATGGTTATTTTTATAATGGGTTACCAGGGCAATTTATAGCATTTGCGGGGTTTATGCAAAACCACTGTATAAATTCTATTTTTGCACTATGTATTCATTAATCAAACCTATACTGTTTCAGTTTGACCCTGAAAAGGTGCACCACGCTGTAACCAAAGGATTGCAGCTGGTTAACCAAGTTCCGGGGGGCGCGGCGGTAGTCAGAAGTGTTTGGCTTATGCAGGACACAAAACTGGAGCGTACGGTTTTTGGTTTAAAATTCAAAAATCCGGTAGGTTTGGCGGCCGGCTTTGATAAAAACGGCGAACTGATTGCCGAAATGGCCAATCTTGGGTTTGGCTTTGTGGAGTTGGGTACCGTTACCCCAATGCCGCAGCCGGGTAATGACCGGCCCCGTATGTTCCGGTTGCCGCAGGATGAGGCTTTAATTAACCGGATGGGTTTCAATAACCAGGGCGCAGACGCATTAGCGGTGCGCATAGCAGCGTATCGTAAAAGCAAAGCCTTTGCGCAAAACCCGGTAATTATCGGTGGGAATATCGGTAAAAACAAAACCACGCCTAATGAGCAGGCGGTTGATGATTATATTAAGTGCTTTGATCGGCTGGCCGGTGTGGTAGATTATTTTGTGGTCAACGTAAGTTCGCCCAATACACCGGGCTTGCGTGCTTTACAAGAGAAGGGGCCGTTGCTGGAAATACTGAATACGTTACAGCAACGCAACCATCAGTATAAATATAATAAGCCTGTCCTGCTTAAAATAGCGCCTGATTTAACCAACGAGCAGTTGAATGATATTATTGAAATTGTACAGCAGAGCGATATTGCCGGTGTAATTGCTACCAATACGACTATAAGCCGCGAGGGTTTGCATTCGCCCCAGGCATTGCAGCAGCAAACCGGCGGGTTAAGCGGTAAGCCTTTAACCCGGCGTTCAAC
>CAXTCH010000503.1:0-2471 GCA_964241945.1 uncultured Mucilaginibacter sp. | reverse complement strand
TCGTGAAGGTGTTGTAAACTGGAACGAAACCCGCTCATCTATTCAGCGCGAGATACCGGCCCTGCTCAACCAGGGTTTGGTGGTTACCCAGGGCTTTTTAGGCGGTACGTCAGAAAATTTTACCACTACCCTCGGTCGCGAGGGATCTGATTATACCGCTTCCATTTTTGCTGCCTGTTTAAATGCCAAAGCCGTAACCATTTGGAAAGATGTGCCGGGCGTATTAAATGCCGACCCGAAATATTTCACTGACACGGCGAAATTTGATGAACTGAGCTATAGCGAAGCTATAGAAATCACTTACTATGGCGCTACCATTATCCATCCTAAAACGATAAAGCCACTGCAAAATGCTCATATACCGCTGCTGGTAAAATCATTCACCCAACCGGACGAGCCGGGCACCCGTATCAGCGAAAATGCGCATCAAGTTTTTAAAAAGCCGGTAATTATATTGAAATTTAACCAGGTGCTGCTCTCCATTTCCACTAAGGATTATTCTTTCATCACCGAGCAGCATTTGAGCGATATTTTTGGCTTGCTGGCAAAGCAGCACATTAAGGTAAATACCATGCAGATATCAGCACTGAGTATAAGCATCTGCCTGGATGATAGCGGTGACCGTTTTGATTCTCTGTTAACAGATTTACAACCCGATTTTCACACACGTTATAACCGGCAACTGCAATTAATTACCGTAAGACATTACCAGGCCGACATCCTCCCTCAGCTAACAAC
This sequence comes from uncultured Mucilaginibacter sp., assembly GCA_964241945.1. GTDB lineage: Bacteria > Bacteroidota > Bacteroidia > Sphingobacteriales > Sphingobacteriaceae > Mucilaginibacter. The sequence goes on along the minus strand of CAXTCH010000503.1, from coordinate 1,733 downwards.
AGGCAAAACTATATTGCTGGAACAGCACAGCCGAAGTACAGCACAGTTAGTGCTTAAATAAGCAGCCAATAATTACCAGTAAATATGTATTATAATTGATATATAGCTATTTATCAATACGTAATATTTATATTTACCAGTAACCAAATATAACTTATGTACAAACCTCTATTCTCTCAACTGATGGGCGCTGCCCTGTTGCTGTTTTGTGGTTTTGCCTCGCGTGCACAGCAAAACCATATAGGCATTTTTGATGGTCAAACCGATGTAGGCACAGTGCTTCATCCCGGAACGGCTTCTTATAATGTAAAGGCTAACAATTACACAATATCAGGCTCAGGTGCTAACATTTGGACCACACATGATGATTTTCATTTTGTATGGAAAAAAATGCATGGCGATTTCATTCTTTACACCCGCGCACATTTTGTAGGTAAAGGTGTAGAAATGCACCGCAAGGTAGGCTGGATGGTACGGCAGTCGCTGGAAACCGGCTCACCTCAGATTAATGCGGTTGAGCATGGCGACGGACTGACCTCTTTGCAATTCAGAAAAAAAGGCGGAGCTGAGACTGAAGAGAAACGCTCAAAGCTGGAGCATGCCGATGTAATTCAATTGGAACGGACAGGCAACGTATACACTATGCGTGTGGCTAAATACGGTGAACCTTTTGTAACCGAGGAAGTAAGCGATATTGATTTAGGGGACGATGTTTATGTAGGTCTGTTTGTTTGCTCGCATAATGCCAACGTAAGCGAGACAGGTATATTTAACGATGTAAGTATTACTGTACCTTATAAGGGCATTGCCAATCAAAGCACTCAAATGGCGTTAGGCAGTAATCTTGAATTGTTAAATATAGCTACCGGCAATCGTGAAGTTATTTATAAACTCCCTTATTCCATACAGGCACCCAATTGGACACCCGATGGTAAAACACTGATTTATAATGATAACAAAGGCTTGATGTACCGCTTTAATCTTGCTACCCGCAAACCCGAGTTGCTGAATACCGGCACGGTTACCCACAACAATAACGACCATGTGCTTTCTTTTAACGGTCACATGCTGGGCCTGAGTAATTTTCAGAATGATTTAGGCGGCTCCATTATTTATACACTGCCTGCCACCGGAGGGACACCCAAACAAATAACACCGAAGGGGCCATCTTATCTTCATGGCTGGTCGCCGGATGAAAAAACACTGGTATTTTGCGGAGAGCGCAATGGCAATTTTGATGTATACAAAATTTCAGCAAGCGGCGGCCCTGAAACGCGCTTAACAGACGCACCGGGCCTTGATGACGGACCGGAATATACACCGGATGGAAAGTATATTTATTTTAATTCTGTTCGCTCAGGACTTATGCAAATCTGGCGTATGCACCCTGATGGCAGCGGTCAGGAGCAGATAACCCATGACGATTATAATAACTGGTTTGCCCATATATCGCCCGATGGCAAATGGATAGTGTTTCTTTCCTTTCTGAAAACTGAAGTAGAGCCTGGCATTCATCCACCTTACAAGCATGTATACATCCGTATGCTGCCTGTTAGCGGTGAGGGTACACCCAAGGTGTTAGCTTATGTATATGGAGGACAAGGCAGCATCAACACTCCATCTTGGTCGCCCGACGGAAAACATATTGCTTTTATAAGCAACAGTGATATGAGCGAATCGAAGTAATCGATTATGAACTTTAAAGCAAAACAGGCAAAGGGTAACCCTTTACC
>CAXTCH010000502.1:0-2473 GCA_964241945.1 uncultured Mucilaginibacter sp. | reverse complement strand
ACTATGACGTACATCGCCTTGGCGGTTTGGCCCGTATACAGGGCTGATGGTGGTACCCTGCAAAACGGCAATATGCTGCCAGAGTCGGTTTAATGAAATCTGCTCTCCGCAGGCAATATTATACACTTGGTTAATGGCAGCTTCGTGTTCTGTAAAAAGAGCTTTGATGTTGGCTTGCACCACATTTTCCACAAATGTGAAATCACGGGTTTGTTCGCCGTCGCCATTAATTATGGGCGGCTTATTTGCCTTTGCAGCAGCGATGAATCGCGGTACTACAGCTGCGTAGTCACCATCAGGACTCTGGCGGGGCCCAAATACATTGAAGTAGCGCAGGCCAATGGTTTGCAACGGGTAAGTTTTAGCAAACACCTCGGCATATAGTTCATTTACGTATTTGGTTACCGCATAAGGCGACATAGGTTTACCAATGCGACTTTCCACTTTAGGTAACTCCTCACTATCTCCGTAAGTCGAAGAAGATGCTGCATATACAAAGCGTTTCACCTGATGATTATCCTTCGCTGCACACAGCATATTCAAAAAGCCCGAAACATTAACCGCATTGGTGGTAAGCGGATCATGAACAGACCGGGGCACTGATCCCAACGCAGCCTGATGACTTACATAGTCCATGCCCTGCACTGCACTTTTGCAGGTTTCAAAATCACGGATGTCGCCGGTTATCAGCTCCAACGCAGAATGTGTTTGAAAGGGAGCCAGATTATCTGTATAGCCTGTAGAAAAGTTATCTAGTACCCGTACCTTACCGGCACCGTACGTAAGCAGGTACTCCACCAAATGAGAACCAATAAACCCGGCCCCGCCGGTAATCAGAAAGCTGTGGTTGCTGATATCAATCTGGTGATATTTCTGTTCGTACATAACTATAACCGCTTATAACCGGCCATCAGAAAGTGATTTATCCAGCATACCTTTTACATCATATAATATGCCGGTTGCTGTTAACAGCATTGGGTAGTTGATGCCGGCAAACTGGTGGTGTGCAACGGCTATAATAACGGCACTGTATTTTTTGCCTGCCGGTAGCTCTTGCAGACAGGCTACATCATATTCCCGTTTAACTTCTTCACAATTGACCCAGGGGTCATAAACCGTAATGTTGGCTTTGTATTGTTCCAGCTCTTTGATGATATCAATTACACGGGTATTACGTACATCAGGGCAGTTCTCTTTAAAAGTGATACCTAACACCAGCACATCTGCACCCCATACAATAATCTCTTTTTTCACCATCAGCTTTACCACCGCATCGGCAATATAAGCACCCATACCATCGTTGATGCGGCGGCCCGACAGGATGATTTCGGGATAATATCCTACTGAAATAGCTTTTTGGGCCAGATAGTATGGGTCGACCCCAATACAATGTCCGCCTACCAAGCCCGGCTTAAAGGGTATAAAATTCCACTTGGTAGCAGCAGCTTCCAGTACTTCGTAGGTATCAATACCCAGCAGGAAAAATATTTTTGAAAGCTCATTCACAAAAGCGATGTTAATATCACGCTGGGCATTTTCAATTACCTTAGCGGCCTCCGCTACTTTAATGGAGGGCGCCAGATGCGTACCTGCGGTAATAATGCTTTTGTACAGGCGGTTAATTTGCTGGCTCACCGCCAGCGTAGAACCGGAGGTGATCTTTTTAATATCTGGAAGCCGGCGGGTATTATCGCCGGGATTAATTCGCTCAGGGGAGTAACCGCAAAAGAAATCCAGATTATATGTTAATCCTGATGTCTTTTCCAATATGGGTACACATACTTCTTCGGTACAACCCGGAAAAACGGTAGACTCATATATCACTATACCACCCGGCTTTAAAGCCGCTGCTACCGTTTCTGAAGCTTTAACGACTGCGCTAAGGTCAGGATTGTTATATGAATCCACAGGTGTGGGAACGGTGATGATAAAAACATTACAGGCGCTTAAATCTGCGCTGTTAGAAGTTAAGTAAAGTCCGCTGGCATCATCAAGGGTTCGTTTAATACGGCTTAATTTTTGAGGGCTTACTTCCAAGGTATGATCTTGTCCCGAAGATAATTCTTCGATACGTTTTTCATTCACGTCGAATCCAACCACTTGATATTTTTTTGCAAACTCAATGCAAAGTGGCAGGCCAACGTAACCCAAGCCAAGTATCCCTATGGAGAGGGATGGGATTTCGTGCGAAATATCTTTCATTAAATAACTTCCTGTTTACTAAAAGTATTATCAAAGTGATGCTTAACATCGGCTACTAAACGACTATTTGACCGCCGCTACCTATACAGGGTAAACTGCTCCCCTTCAAAGCGATGAAGCGATTATAAGGTGGCTTCTCTGCCTAAATGTAACAGAAAAATTATAATTAACCACAATTCTTGAGTTCCATTCAGCTCGCAAAATTTAATACTTAAGCTTTAAACGCTGATATTAAAATAAAGTTAGCTCTTCTATTGCAGGATGTAAATCC
>CAXTCH010000501.1:0-2476 GCA_964241945.1 uncultured Mucilaginibacter sp. | reverse complement strand
ATGGCGTGGTAACCGATGCCAGGGGCGGTTTTAAAATCGACAATATTCATCCGGGTAGTTATAAAATTACCGTTGCCTTTATTGGCTATCGTACCAAAACCATCGACCCGGTAACTACAACGCCCGGCAAGCCCGATATTAACCTGGGCCGGGTACTGGTTGCCGCCAATAATCGCAATTTAAAAGAAGTTGTTATTGCCGGCAAATCATCATTGATAGAGAACCGGATTGATAAAATTGTTTACAATGCTGAAAAGGACATAACTTCGGTTGGCGGCAATGCGACAGACGTGTTGCAGAAAGTGCCGCTGGTAGCTGTGGATATGAACGGTAACGTATCCCTGCGCGGCGACCAGAATGTGCGCGTTTTAATTAACGGCAAGCCATCGGGCGCCATGGCGGCCAGTTTATCAGATGTACTAAAAACCATTCCTGCCGATCAGATTAAAAGTATTGAAGTGATTACCTCACCATCAGCAAAGTACGATGCTGAAGGCACTGCTGGTATTATCAATATCATTACCAAGCAGAAAAATATTTCGGGTGTAAGCGGCTCTGTAAGCGGGGGTATAGGCACCCGTCAGAATAATGGTAACATCAATTTCAACTTTAATAAAAACCGATTTAATTTCTCGGCCAACATAGGTGGCAATTATACCTGGCCGCAAACTTCGCTCACCACCTCTGACCAGCTTCTGCTTGATTCCGTCACTCAGGCAAAACAAGTGCACAATTACAGCAATAGCAGCAGCCGTTTAAAACGGTATGGTATACGCGGATCATTAAACGCCGGTTATGAATTTAACAGCTATAATAGTATTAATAGTACGCTCACGCTTAATGATGGCGGCTTTACCACTAATGGTTCAGGCACTTACCATCAGGATTTTTTTAATAATCCAACAGCAGTTAATAAATTGTATTATGGTAATTCTTATAACCATAACCACTTTGGCGGTTTTGACTGGAATATAGATTATACCCACAAGTTTAAAAAGGAAGGCGAGGAATTTGACTTATCAACCCAGTGGAGCCATAGCAGCATCAATACTAATTATGAGAACAGGTATAGTGCAGTAAATCCCAGTCAAAATGGTGATAATAATGCTCTGAACAATGAATATACTATACAGGCAGATTATACTTTACCTGTAAACAAAGTAATCAAAATTGAAGCCGGAGGTAAAACTATCCAGCGCCGCATCAACAGCACTTACGATATTTTCTCTACAGATTATGAAGGCAGTTACTTCCTTCGCGACTCGCTGAATTCTAACTTATATAACTATCATCAGAATGTATATGCAGGCTATGCCGTGTTAACCTTTACTCTGCCTAAAGGTTATGCGGTAATGCCTGGCTTCCGCTTTGAAAACACCGCAATAAAAGGCGATCCTCAAAATCCATATCAGAGCATCAACAGTGCTTTCTATCAGCCGTTGCAGCCATTTACGCAAAACTATAACACTTATGTGCCAAGCTTAACGTTGCAAAAGGCACTGAGTACAACACAAACCTTAAAGCTTACTTATAGTAAGCGTATAACCCGGCCAAACCTGCAATCGCTTAACCCGTTTATTAACCGCAGCACCATCCAGGCACAAAGCGTAGGCAATCCCGAGTTAGGGCCCGAAACGGTCAATTCAGTTGAATTAAATTATAATACCTTTATCAAATCATCAGTATTAAACTTCTCTATTTATTACCGGCACACAGATAACCTAAGCGAATCTATTGCTAAAGGATTTACCGAAGTAATAGGTCTTGACACAGTAAGAGGTACACGCAGTACGTATAAAAACGTTGCCAACAATAGTTCTTTTGGAGCCAGCGTGTTCGGTTCTGTAAATCCGATAAAAAATTTAACGTTAAGGGGAAGTTTAAATGGTTACACCTACCACCCGATTCCAATTGGCGACAATATACTTGATGCCAGTGCGCTGGGTACCTTTTTCCAGTTTTCAGCATTTGGCAGCGCTTCCTATGAGTTTGGGCATGGCGTTATAGGCGAGTTTTTCGGGTTTGATAATTCAGCCCGCCGTACCATACAGGGTACAAGCCCTTCATTTGGCATTTACGCCTTGGGCCTCAAAAAGCAGTTTGCCAACAAAAGGGCCTCGCTTGGTTTCAATACCGTACAGCCCTTTGCTAATTACAAGCACTTCGACCAAAGCATAAGCAGCCGCAGTTTTATTCAGTCAAGCTCTACGGCAGTGCCATTCCGTTCATTTGGGCTTACCTTTAGCTATAGCTTTGGCAAGCTGAGCTTCAGCAACCCACAGCAAAAAAAGAAAGGAGTTAATAACGATGACCAGCAACAGGGCGATTCCGGTAACGGCGGCGGTACTCCAACAGGCGGCAGCCGGTAGAGCATTCTTCTCCATTGCTTAACTATCAGCAGGCTCCCGGTGTTACCGGGAGCCTTTTTTGTTTCTGGCGCAGATGGCCCGCTCTTAAATCCTGCCCGGGATGAAAA
>CAXTCH010000500.1:0-2477 GCA_964241945.1 uncultured Mucilaginibacter sp. | reverse complement strand
GTTGCGCACGATAAAAGTGTGATTACTGATCAGGTAGAACTGCCTTATCATTATCCGTACCTGCACCGCCATAAAGAGGCGCAGATTACCTGGGTACAGCAAGGCGAGGGCATCCTGATTGCAGGTAACAATATGCACACTTATGCTGCAGGCGAAATTTACTTTTTAGGTGCCAACCTGCCGCACCTGTTCAAAAGCAATCCCGAATATTTTAAGGCCGATCATCCCAAAGCCGTAAAAGCGCTTACCCTGTTTTTTAACCCGGATGGTGTGCTGGCCTCACTGTTTGAACTGCCGGAAATGAAGTCGCTAAAACTGTTTTTGCAGCAGCACCAGCAGGGGTTCAAAGTGCCCGCCGGGTGGTTCGATCAGGTATCGCAGGCCATGATTACCGTAAAGGGGGCTTCCGGTCCCGAAAAACTGATTTGCTTTATCCGCCTGCTGAATGATTTGATGGGTATTCCGGCTAAACTGGAGGCTTTATCCGGCTATGGCAGTCTGCCGGGCATTACCGAAAATGAGGGCATCCGGATTGGTAATATTTACAATTTTATCATGCAGCACTACAGCGAAGCCATTACCCTCGAAGATGTGGCCAAAGCTGCCTGCATGACGCCCGAATCTTTTTGCCGGTATTTTAAAAAGCATACCGGGCATACGTTCATCTCCTTTCTCAATGAGGTGCGCATTAATGAGGCGTGCAAAAAGCTCACGGCCCATAAATTTGAAAGCGTATCGGCCATTGCTTATAAGTGCGGCTTCAAAAGCATCACCAATTTTAACCGCGTATTTAAGTCGGTCATTGGCAGTTCGCCACGCGAGTATCTGGATAATTATTTAAATAATGTAAACAGCCTGGCTAAAGCGGCGAGTTAGACATAGCAACGCAGGAAGCTATGCTGAACTCGTTTCAGCATCCCCCAGAACCAGTTTACAGCCAACCTATCCGATGAGATGCTGAAACACAAGTTCAGCATGACGATGTAACGGGTTATATCGCTTTCGCTTTTTCCTTCAGCCAGTTACTTTCTTCTTCCGTTAAATGCGGACCCAATTTTTCCACCACCGTTTGGTGATACCGGTTCAGCCAGGCAATATGCCGCTGTTCCAGCAGTTCCTTTTTAACCAGGGAGGTATCGATCAGAGCCAGCGTCAGGGTTTCAAAAGCATAAAACTCATTAAATTCATTTACCACATCAGGCACCGTCAGCACCAAATTCTCAATGCGGATGCCGTGCTTGCCGGGACGATAAATGCCAGGCTCGATAGAGGTAATCATGCCCGGCTCCATGTCAATAGCAGTATTAGTGGGGTTAAATACCTGCGGCCCCTCGTGCACATTCAGGTAAAAGCCGATGCCGTGGCCGGTGCCATGGCCGTAGTTAAGCGCATAATCCCAAAGCGGCTTGCGGCAGATGGCATCCAGCTGGTAGCCACGGGTGCCTTTCGGGTAGCGGGTGCCCGAGCCTTCAATCATGGCTTTCAGCACCAGGGTATAATCCGTTTTTTCCTCTTCGGTGTTATCGCCCAAAGGTATCATGCGGGTAATATCCGTAGTGCCGTAAAAATACTGTCCGCCGGAATCCACCAAAAACAGCCCTTCCTGCAACAGTTCGCTATCACTTTCTTCAGTAGCCGAATAATGCGGCAGTGCGCCGTGTGCTTTGTAACCGCCAATGGTATTAAAGCTGGCCCCGGCAAACCCCTCCTGCTCCGCCCGGAAGGCCAGCAGTTTCTCGGCCGCTGATAATTCGGTGATTTTCATCGTACCGATATTTTCTTCCACCCACTTAAAAAACAGGGTCATGGCTACGCCGTCTTTCACCATGGCGGCGCGCATATTTTCAATTTCGGTCTGATTTTTTACCGCTTTAAAATGAGTGGTCGGGTTGATGTCCTGCATTACTTTAACCGATGCCGGCAGCAACTGGTACAAGCCAAAGCAATTCCGTTTTGGGTCGATAAATACAGTGCTGCCTTCAGGAATACTACGCAAACTCTGCTCTATGTCCTCATAAGCGGCTACCTCAACGCCCTGCTGCTGTAATTGCTGCTTATCGCTTTCTGTGAGTTTGTTTTGATCGATATACAAGGTAGCTGCCTGCTCACTTATTATAGCAAAGCTTAACACCACCGGGTTATAATTTACATCCTTACCCCGGATGTTGAATAGCCAGGCAATATCATCCAGGGATGAAATCAAAGTATAATTTGCCTGATAAGTTCTAAGGGCAGTTCTTAACCGCTGTAACTTACCGGCGGCCGATTCACCGGTAGCTTTCTCATCAATCAGGAAAGCCGGGGTACCGGGCAAAGCCGGGCGTGGGTTCCAGATAGTATCTAAAAAATCATAGCTCTTTAAACTGATCTGCTTATCAGCTAAATCTTTGGTGAGCAGCTCGCCTAACAGTACCGACAGCAATTGAGCATCACAGGCCACCACTGCATTTTCAGGTAAGGTATCATGCAGCCACTGG
>CAXTCH010000499.1:0-2489 GCA_964241945.1 uncultured Mucilaginibacter sp. | reverse complement strand
AGCCTGAACAGATGGAGAAGACCATTAACGCACTTAAAGAAGCCGGTAAGGATTATGTAAATGTAGTCATCTCGTATGCCGACCATGGCTTTAACTGCGATGAACGGGCCAGCTACAATGAAGCAGCCTCAAAAGAAGCCTGGGCGCTGACACTGGCTTTTTTGAAGAATAATTAATTAAACAATAAAGTGTATATTTAAGCACATGGGGTTTAAATATACACTCACTACCTTTTGAGCACTTATACTACCCTTATTATCCTGAGCAGCCTGGTAATATTTTCTTACCTGTTTGATCTCATTGCCGGCAAAATCAGGATTCCATCGGTACTGTTGTTGCTGGGCTTGGGCATCGGCATACGCCAAACAGTAGATTATTATGGGGTTACCACCTTCAACTTCAGCACTATTTTGCCCACCCTGGGTACTTTGGGGTTGATATTGATTGTATTTGAAGGGGCATTAGAATTAAAATACAGTCCGGATAAAAACACCGTTATCCGAAAATCATTCTTTTCCGCATTCTTCATATTATTGGCCACAGCCTTTTCCATTACCTGGATATTACGGGAATTGAGTGGGATGGATATATACCGCTGCCTGGCCAACGCCATACCTTTTTGTGTAGTAAGTTCAGCCATTGCCATACCCTCAGCGGCCAGCATCAACAAAACCAAACGGGAGTTTATTATTTACGAGTCTTCGTTTTCGGATATACTGGCTATTATTCTTTTTAACTTTATTATCCGTAATCCTCATGTCAATGTCGGCTCGTTTGCCAACTTGGGGGTTGAGTTATCGATCATTATGCTTATGGCATTATGTGCCTGCCTGTTCTTGCTTTTCCTTATTGGCCGCATTACTCACCATATCAAATTCTTCCTGATTATTTCGTTGCTGGTGCTGGTATACGCCATAGGCCAGTCGCACCACTTGTCATCGCTGATTATTGTTCTGGCTTTAGGCTTGTTCCTGAATAACGCCAGTCAGATTGCCAGTCCCTGGTTCCGTAAATATTTTTTGTATCCGGGCTTGGCGGTAGATTTACGGCAGCTATTCCAGCTCTCTGCTGAAAGCGCCTTTTTAATGCGGACCTTTTTCTTCGCCATTTTTGGCTTCACCATGGATATACATCAACTGGAAAGCTGGTCGGTGCTTCTTATCAGCGGCATTATCTTACTGGCTATTTATCTGATCCGCTTTTTATATATCAGCCTCATCTCCCGTACTGATTTGATGCCTGAGCTGATGATTATCCCACGCGGTTTAATCAGCGTACTACTGTATTATAATCTGCCCAAAGAGTTAAAAATTCCCGGTGTGGAAACCAGTCTACTCTTTATCATTATTCTGGCCACCAGTGTAATTATGAGTTTGGGGCTGTTAGCGAGTAACCGGAAAATGCAAGCCCCCTCCGCTGCCTGAAGGGAGAACTTTGATAAAAACAGATTTTACTGTTAAGGCGTAGTCACTGCCACAGGTAATATTTTACCGTTGAAGAATTTATGACCGGTGGTTGCAAAATCGGCTACATATTTTCCCATTTCAAAAGCCATTACCGGCGACTGGTAATCCGGGAAAGCGGTCTCCAGCATTTCAGTTTGTACCGAACCTAAAGCTAAACAGTTGACACTGATTTGCTGTTCCGTCAGTTCCTGCGCCAGGCACTCAGTTAAGTTAGCCAAGGCCGCCTTGCTGGCTGAATAAGCCGACAGACCCGCAAACTTAGCGCTGCCTTGTACACCGCCCATGCTACCCACATTTACGATATGCGAACCCTGCGTCATAACAGGCAGCAAGCTTTGAATGATGCGTACATGCCCCAAAAAGTTGCTTTGCAGCATTTCCACAAAGTCGCTTTCATCGGTTTGCCCAAAAGGTTTGTTGACCAAAGCGCCGGCGTTATTAATCAGCACCTCTACCCGGTTACTAAAGTGAGATCCGATGAAGTTTCTAAGTCTGGCGTAATCGTCGTGTACAATATCAAAAGCGATGGGATATAAGGTGCATTCGGGATTGAGACCTTTGGCAATCTCCAGCAAGCGGGTCAACTTGTCTGCAGAGCGGGCCAGGGCAATCACTTTATGATTGTTGGACAGAATAAGTTCTAATACGGTTTCAAAGCCTACACCACTGCTGGCGCCGGTAACAATAATATTCATAGGGTAAACGGATTGATAAGTTGCACCTTGCCGTCGAGGCGATTAAAGTCGGCAATATTGTTAGTGAGCAAAGGCGTATTTTCTACTAAGGCAGTTGCATAAATTACAGCATCAGGCAGTTTAATGTGGTAGTTCTTTCGCAAACGAATCGTTTCATTAGTAATATCATCGTTTAGCGGAATTACAATTAGCTCATTACATATAGACGCAAGCAATATATATTCATCTTCATTTTTAAAAGCAAAGCCTAATGCTTCTATCTTAGTAATGACCGAAATGGCAACCGGTTCTGTGAATAAAATTTCTGGGCTGAGTTTATATTTTGATA
>CAXTCH010000498.1:0-2509 GCA_964241945.1 uncultured Mucilaginibacter sp. | reverse complement strand
ATCCTTTATTCAAAGTAGACATAACAGCGCAGGACGAAGTATGTTGTTAGCTTTCACAGATATCCGCTTGGTTAAAGAGTAGATAAATGCTGCAAAGGTCTTTTTACATTGCGGTGATTTTGTAGCCAAACAAATGCCGGAATATAGCCCGGACCATCAGATACACGAAATACATTTATAAGTGTTTGATTAACAGTATATACGTTTACTGTTAATTTTGCTCATCACTACGTTCACCTAACAAACGCAAAGAAATTTGCAGCAAAGGCCGACGGTAAGCATTAATATTTGATGCTAATTGATAAGGCGCTAAAACAAGATAAAACTTGCAGGGTTAACGTAGATGCAGCTATGGCATTATAGGTCATTAGTTCGCACAACATCATATCATCATAAATTTTAATTTATGCCTAATAACAACACACCCCAGGATCTTGAACAGTTAAGTATAGATACCATTAGATTTTTATCTATTGATATGGTACAGAAAGCCAATTCAGGGCACCCCGGCCTTCCGCTCGGCGCTGCCCCAATGGCTTTTGTATTATGGAACAAGTTTCTCCGTTTCGATCCCAAAGAGCCTAAATGGCCAAACCGCGACCGTTTTGTGCTGTCGGCCGGGCATGGTTCGGCGTTGCTGTATAGCTTACTGAATCTTTACGGTTATGATCTGCCAATGTCGGAACTTGAAAAATTCCGTCAGATTGAATCAAAAACGCCTGGTCATCCCGAATCGATTACCACGCCAGGTATAGAAGTAACCACCGGCCCTCTGGGTCAGGGCTTTGGCAATGGCGTAGGTATGGCTATGGCACGCGAGTTTTTAGCAGCCACTTACAACCGTGATGGTTATGATCTGATTGACAACTATGTATATGGTATAGTAAGCGACGGTGACCTGATGGAAGGTGTGGCTTCTGAAGCTGCCTCACTGGCCGGCCACCTGAAGCTGGGGCGACTGATTTATTTATACGACGATAACTCCATTTCATTAGACGGCCCTACCAACCTGGCTTTTACCGAAGATGTACCGGCGCGTTTCCGTTCTTACGGATGGCATACCATCACGGTGAATGATGGTAACGATTTAATTGCAATCGAACGGGCTTTATTAGAAGCTCAGGAAGAGAAAGACAGGCCTTCATTAATTTCTGTAAAAACTACGATTGGATATGGAAGCCCGCTGGAGGGTACAAACAAAGTACACGGCAGCGCCATGGGCGAAGATAACGTAAGAAAGACCAAAGAGTTTTTTGGCTGGGATCCTGACAAAAAATTTTATGTGCTCGACGAAGTAAAAGAATACCTGTTGCAGGCCGGTAAAAAAGGAGCAGAACTACATGAAAAGTGGAAAGCCACTTTTGAAGATTATAAAAGTAAATTTACCAAAGAAGGGAATGATTTTGCCATCAGTCAGGATGGAAAACTGCCTGACAACTGGGATGCCGATTTGCCGGCTTTTGATCTGAAAGAACAGTTAGCTACCCGTCAGGCTTCAGGTAAAGCGATTGAAGCCTTACGCGCTAATATTCCATGGATGTTAGGGGGCTCTGCCGATTTGGCCAGCTCAACCGAAACACCAGGTAAGGATGGCAGCGATGGTTTTCAGCCCGGCAATTACGGCGGGCGTAACATCTGGTTCGGCGTACGCGAACATGGTATGGGTGCAATACTAAATGGCATGGCCTCTTATGGCGGTACCCGGGTGTACGGCGGTACTTTCCTTACTTTTTCTGATTATATGCGCGGCGCTATACGCTTGGCAGCGCTTACTCAGGCCCCGGTTACTTATGTATTTACGCATGACAGCATTGCCTTGGGCGAAGATGGTCCAACCCACCAGCCTATTGAACAGGTTGCATCTCTGCGCACCATGCCTAACCTGACGGTTCTGCGTCCGGCTGATGCTTATGAAACTTTGGAATCCTGGAAAATAGCCATGAGCCGTTTAAAAGGGCCGGTAGCCTTGATTCTTTCCCGTCAGAAACTGCCGGTTATTGATCAGCAAAAGTACGCGCCGGCTTCCAATGTATGGAAAGGCGGTTATATTTTAAGCGAAGCTAAGGGTACGCCCGACATTATATTGATGGGCACAGGTTCTGAAGTGCATCTGTTATTAGAAGCGCAGGCGCAGCTGGCCGGCGAAGGAATAAATGCCCGTGTGGTAAGTATCCCGTCTATGGAAATATTTAACCAGCAGGATGAAGCCTATCAGGAAACGGTATTGCCTTTGAGCTTACCTAAACGTTTGGCAGTAGAAGCCGGCGTTACTATGCCATGGTATCGCTATATCGGCGCCGAGGGTGACGTTATTGGCATGACCCGCTTTGGCGAGTCGGGCGAAGGCAGCGCGGTGTTAAAGTTTTTTGGTTTTACCACCGAGAATGTAGTGAAAAAGGCCAAGGAAGTGCTTAACAAAAAAGTGCAATGAAAATAGGAATTGCAGCAGACCACGCAGGATTTGAACAGAAGCAGCAGTTAATGAAACTGCTTGCTGATGCCCATTTTG
>CAXTCH010000497.1:0-2519 GCA_964241945.1 uncultured Mucilaginibacter sp. | reverse complement strand
ATCAGAAATAGCCGATCATCAGACAGAGCTGTATGCAGCTAATCAATATGCGCTGCTTATTGTTTTTCAGGCTATGGATGCTGCCGGTAAAGATAGCGCTATCGATCATAGCATGTCGGGTATAAATCCGCAAGGTTGCCAGGTATACAGCTTTAAACAACCCAGTACCGAAGACTATAATCACGATTTTTTGTGGCGGCATTACAAGGCGTTACCCGAACGCGGTCGCATTGGTATACATAATCGCTCACATTATGAAAATGTACTGGTTACTAAAGTCCATCCCGATTATCTGATAAAGGAGCATTTACCGGGTATCAGCAGTGCAAAAGATGTAAAGGACAAATTTTGGGAGAAACGTTACAAAAGCATCCGGAACTTCGAAGAACATTTGACTGAGAATGGTACGGCTATCATCAAGTTTTTTCTGCATGTATCGCCTGATGAACAGAAGGAGCGCTTTATTAAACGGATTGATGACCCGAGCAAGAATTGGAAATTTTCCGCTTCGGACGTTACAGAACGTCATTTTTGGGATAAATACATGAAGGCTTATGAGCAGGCCATCATTGAAACAGCATCCCCCGAAAGCCCCTGGTATGTGATTCCGGCCGATAAGAAGTGGTTTACGCGTATCGCCATTTCTACCGTTATTTTGCACACATTGCGAAACCTGAAATTAAAATATCCTGAACTACCAAAAGGTGAAGCGGAAAAACTGCAGGACATTAAAAAGCAATTGGAGCAGGAGAAATCATAAAAAGGAAAGTCTTTAAACCAACATTATAAAAAGCATTTTAATGCGTTGGTTTAAAGGCGAACCATTTTACTAATATCACTTCACAACATTACTATAAATAACGGCGGCGCTGTTTTCATAATGGTGACCGCCTTGTAAGTAGATCACCTTGCAATCTGCAGGCAAGGCATTGGCGGGCACATCTTCTTCATCCTTACCAAAAAAGCAAACCAGATGCCTGTCTTTGATTTTTTCAATTTCGGCAGGTACGCTAAATTCACGTTCGCTTGAGCCGAAATTCAGTAAATCGGTAACATGCACCTCAAAATCTGTATCCTTTGATGGCGAAAGCAATCCGATACCCTTTACCCGGCTACGTACCGGCTCCGGCAGACGGTTGTATATGAACGGCATTACGTCAGCACCAAATGAATATCCTACCAACAAAATGTTTTCTTTTTTCCATAAGGCAGAATACTTCTCGATCAGGTCAAGCACGTCCTGCGTAGTTTGCTGAGGGGTTTTTTTATCCCAAAAGTATTTAAGAGAATTTAAACCTACTACCGGCATGCCCTGATTGGCAAACTCACTGGCAATTTCCTGGTCGAATCCTGTCCAGCCGCCGTCGCCTGATATCATGATTACCATATCATTTCCGGCAGAAGGTTTGGAGGGTTCGGTTTCTTTAATTGGCAAATCTATTTTCATACGGGCTTCAGCTGTGGGTACATGGTCTTCAGTAACAGATAACAAATGGGCATACGCTTGTTTAAACTGCGGTACCCAATTTTTATCCACAGAATAACCATGACCAACATTAGGCAGGCTTACTGCTTCGGCTTTGGGCACATGCTTTAAAAAGGTAACGGTGGACTGATAATCACACACCTGATCAATAGTGCCCTGCATACAAATAAACGGAGCACTCAGGTTAGAAGTCGGGCCGATGTCATATCCTTTTGTATCATTTCGCTTATAGCATATAAATTTCCCCGAACCTGTGCACAGTGGTTTTTTGATCGCTAAATCGGGGCAGAAGCCGAAAGCTATACCGCCTTTAAAAGTGTTTTGCGGAGCTTGGGCCAAAAGGCCATATTCCAGCGTTGCACCTGATGAGTAGCCGAAAAGGATAGGGGTGATGTACGTTTTGTAACCCAATTCTTTTTGAACATACTGGCTCATCTCTTCAAAATCTGAAGCCGGGTAAAGGCAGGAAGCTTTGCTTTCGTTGATGAATTTTAAATAGGGGCGAATGTCTACGCCGATAATCAGCGTACTTTCATCTTTGACCTTTAGCGCCATGGATTCAATACCTTCGTTCCATCCACCATCGCCTGAGATACAGATAACTACCTTTGACGGCTGGCCGGCCGGTTTGTATAAATGCAGTTCACCAAACGCACCATAATGCATAGATTGAGGCTGATGGCGATGATACGCCGATGGACTTTCATTGCTGAAATTAGTAAACAGCAATAATACCATCATGCTTAAAAACAAGGCTTGTACTATATTTGGTCGAAAACGAATCATCTGCAATTTTGACATCTAATTTAAAGGATGGTTTACTTTCAACTGTTTATAAACCGAGGTTTAACAAACTTTAACAATAGCAGAACCCAATAAGAAACGCCTTATCTGCGAATTAGGGTTTCATCACTTTAGAAATAGCGCCGGGCAACTGCAATAAATCATAGTGATTTTCATACACGAGGTATTTGTTCTGCCAGTCGGGATCAAACTTTTCTTTAAAATCGCGCAGACCCCGGTAGTGCCTGAA
>CAXTCH010000496.1:0-2529 GCA_964241945.1 uncultured Mucilaginibacter sp. | reverse complement strand
GTATAATACAATGCCAAGTCGGCTTATAGAAATTTTCAAAATTGTAGTTATCAACTCTAAAGTTAAGACCGACTATGCCAGCACTTATTATCGAGCTAAAAAAAGCAATGGAAAGATGATATCGGTAAAATACAGGAATGTGGCTTAAACCAACTATGTAAAGTGATAGTACCCCGGTTATAAAGCACATATTATATAATGCTGCATCGGCAAAAAGCACTAAGCATCGCAATAAATAAAAAAAGCGTGTCTCGACGGGCATCAGTAATTACTTATTTGCAGCACTATATGCTATATTGATTTTAGTTCTATAGCTCGAGTTCAAAATTAAATCTTTTCGGGTTATACAATAACAAAAAATAAATATTTTAATTCATAGTCAAAATGATTGTAAATTATTGAAAATATCGCCTTTTATTCATACTAAACTATAAACTTGCAAAGTTTTTAATCATAATTTGTGATATACAGGCGTTAAACCAATTATAGCACAGTTAACTTAATCAAATTTTGCATGAAGCTTTCTCCCCTGCTTTTTTTTCTGGTATGCTTTAATAGCGCTATTGCTAAAAATTATTATGTAAGTGCAAAAAACGGTAACGCTGAAAACAGCGGTCTTTCGCCGGATAAAGCAAAAAAGCAAATTCAGGAAGCTGCTGACCTCGCTAAGCCGGGAGATACTGTGTTTGTGATGAACGGCACTTATACCAGCGCCTGCCCTGCCTGCAACGTTCTGGATATTCCGAAAAGCGGAAAAAAGAATAAATATATCGTTTACATCAATTATCCCGGCGATCATCCGGTGATTGAATTTGACAGCTGGGCTGGCATTTCCATAAACAAAGGCGTAAGTTATGTGAAGGTAATTGGCTTCGAGGTGATCGGTGCCAACAGCAAAATTAAATTGGCGCAGGCACTCAAACAACCCGGCAGCTGCGCAAACAAAAAAGGCACGGTTGACGCTAAATACAATGGCAATGGTATTGCTGTAGACGGACGTAATAACAAACATTCGCACCATATTGTAATTGCCGACAATATTATACACGACTGCAGCGGCGCAGGTATAGGTGTTTCACAATGCGATTATATAACGGTGGCACGAAACTTTGTTTACAACACCAGTTGGTACACCATTTTTGGAACCAGCGGTATTGATTTTTACCAGTTTTGGAACTCAGATAACGCTCCGGGCTATCATAACATTATTAGTGGGAATAAATGTTATAATAACCGTTCGCTGGTACCTGGTATAAAAGCTTGCCAGATTGATGACGGTAACGGAATCATTGTGGATGATTTTAGAAACAAACAAAATGGTTCAAAGCTGGGCGATTACCGAAACCGTACTTTGATTGAAAACAACGTATGCTGGTATAACGGGGGTACCGGTATTCACACCTTTCAGAGCGACCATATTGATATCATAAACAACACCGCCTATTGCAATTCGCAAAGCAAAGAGTTAAACCCTGGTCAAATACTTTCCGGCTTAAGTAATGACAATAAAATCATCAACAACATTATGGTGGCTGATGCCGACAAAGTGATCAATAACAACTATTTAAACACCAACCTGACCTATGAAAATAATTTGCACTTCAGTATTTCAAATCCCGAAAAAGCACAAATCAACATTACCAGCCGTTCATGCCTGGACAATGTAAATCCGCTTTTTGTGGCTGCATCTAATAATTTGAAGGCTAATTTTGCTATTCAGAAAAACAGCCCTGCCGTGGGTCGCGGCCGGTCCGGTTTATACAGCACTCAGGATGTAGATGGCATAAAACGCGCGCAGGACCGCAACCCGGATATCGGCGCTTATGAAGCCAAGTAAGGTAAGGTTTATGCTTTAAAAACCGCTGTTAGGTTATTAATTAGCCATCGTATAAGCTTTGAAGCGAATAGACCTATAAGGTGCAGTTGCGCCATATTCATATAGTATTCCCAATTGCTGATCACTAATTTTGCTTAGGTCCGAGTAACCGGTAAACCCTGGCTTTACCGCTAATAATTTTTCCCATGTACTTCCGTCATCCTTACTCTCGCTGATCATTAAATTGGTGCGTGTGGTGGCTTCGTTGTTGGAGAAGAAAAGCACGTTACTGTTACTGAAAGAAGCGGAAAGCAAACTGCCTTCACATTGTGGGTCGGTTAAACTGGTTTCTATTTGCAAAGGAGTCCATGTAATCCCGCCATCCGTGCTTCTGGCCGACAATCGATTGGTAATACTGGTACCGCGGCTGTTTAAAATTAAGCTACCGTCAGTCAATTCAGCTACTGTAGTTTCATTAGCAGCCGTGCTTCTCTGGTTTACCATCGCCCCTTTTTTCCAGCTGGCGCCATGGTTATCTGAATACAACATATAAATCCCCCACACAGGCGCCTGACCCGTTACTTTTATTTGTTCGAGATAAGTTGGTACAATGAGTCTGCCCGCATAAGCACCTTTAACCACCTGCATCCCATGTCCGGGGCCGGTTGCCGTCCAGGTGGAAGTATAAGTGGAGCTGGTGATCTCTTGAACGT
>CAXTCH010000495.1:0-2531 GCA_964241945.1 uncultured Mucilaginibacter sp. | reverse complement strand
ACTGTAAAAGGTACCGGGGGTTCGAATCCCTCTCTCTCCGCCATGAAATAAAACGCCTAACTGATTACGCTGTAATTGATTAGGCGTTTTTTTTAGAATGTGTGTGAACAAGGGAATAATGGAATACAGCCGTTTTGCATCAACACTATTATAAGTAGATGTCAACGCCATAAGCTCACTTTTTTGCAGGCCCTGTCAGCATTCTGGGATATGGTATGCCATCAATATTTGAAAGTTTAAAGTTCAACAGGTGAGCTACCAATGTGCAATGTTCTCCTGTCCCGTTAAGGGAAGCATCAGGTAAGATACATGCCCATTTCCAGCGCCTCGTGGTATTTGTCCTCATTAAACCGGTATAAAAACGGCGCTCTGTGCGGACCGATGTTACGCTTTTCATCCAGTTTGGTGATAAGGCCCAAAAAAACCAGCTTTTTCGAAAAATTCCGGATATCAAGCGGCTTACCCAGTAAGGTTTCATATACCGAATGAATCTCCGTCAGTGCAAACTTTTCAGGCAGTAACTTTAAAGCGATGGGATAATAATAGAGTTGAATGCGCAAAATGTGCAGCGCTTCTTTTACCATCTCGTCGTGATCAAACATCAGCGGTGGCACCTGGTCAATATCAAACCATTCGCAGGCCGTGCTCAACAAGTCCGGTTGGGGAACAACCAACGAAAAATCAGTGATGGCGTAAAAACCAACGGATACCGTTTGGTCCATCAGCCAGCTGCCTTTAACATGTTCAAAGCCTGGTACGTGCGACAGTCGTTCCGTATCCGCATCATTCCAGCGCATGCGGTTGGGATCACCAAAAGTTTTGTACTGCTGCAAATACAAACCGGTAATACCGGTACGCTCCTCAACAATGCGGTTAGCAGCCTCACTCAATGTCTCTGTACGTTTTATATAGCCACCCGGCAAATGATAGCCATTAAAAGCCATAGGGCTGGTTAACAGCAGCTTAAGCTGGTGGTCATGATAACCAAATATGGCACAGTCAATAGACACATGCGGAATGTATTCCTTATAACCATTTACTACAAAATTACTTACTTCCGTCGGGCGCATATTGTCAGATGACATGATAAAAGTAATCAAAATTTCTATTTGGTAAAATTTGCGAAATAGAATTTTATCGTTATTTTTATTTTGTAAAATTTACCAAATAGAAACCTGTTAACCACAATGACCTTAACCAGAAGAACTTTTTTAACCACGGCAGCGATGGGCGTTGCCGGGGCAGGCATGGCCGCAGCTTTACCTGATTACCTGCTTACGGCACCTAAACCGGATGCATTGTTTTTTAAACTGGCCTTATCGCAGTTTTCACTGGCCAGCCAGTTCTGGACCAAAAAACTGGACCCGCTGGATTTTCCGTCTAAATGTATGAAGGACTTTGGCATAGCCGGACTGGATTACTGCTCTATGTTCTTTGCGGACAAGGCGAAGGATACTGCTTTTCTCAACGAGCTGAAAAAGCGCTCGGCCGATGCCGGATGCTATAATCTGCGTATCATGATAGATGGTGAGGGCGTGTTAGGCGACCTCGCCCCAAAGGAACGTACCAGCGCAATAGAGAAGCATTACAAATGGATAGATGCCGCTGCTTATTTGGGCTGCCCGATGATACGGGTGAACGTAGAGGGCGAGGGCAACCCCGCCGAAGTAGCTAAAGCAGCTGAAGACAGCCTGCACCGGCTCATTGAATATGGCCGTAAAAGCAATGTGGATGTAATTGTGGAAAATCATGTGGGCATTTCCTGCAATGGCGACTGGCTGGCCGGAGTAATGAAAACGGTAAACAGCAAACACTGCGGCACGCTGGCTGATTTTGGCAACTTCTGCATCAACCGCACAAAGCCCGAAGCGCAAACCATCGAGGCCTATATGAAAACCAAATGCCTTGAAGAGTATGACCGTTACAAAGGTATTGCCGAATTGATGCCTTATGCAAAAGGCGTACATGCCAAGACGCATTTATTCGACGCACAGGGCAATGATACAGAAACCGACTTCTACCGCATGTTCAAAATTATCAAAAACGCAGGCTTTAAAGGCTGGGTAAGTATTGAGTATGAGGGTGGTTTGTTTAAAATGTACGGTGCCAGCCAATATCTTGATGACGATGCCGGTGTGCTGGCAACAAAAAAACTGGTGGAAAAGGCAGGAATGGAGGCTTAACCGATTACAATGATGAGAGATATTCAAATAAAAAAATCGGCCGAAGTATACGATGTGGTGATTATCGGCTCGG
This sequence comes from uncultured Mucilaginibacter sp., assembly GCA_964241945.1. Taxonomy (GTDB): domain Bacteria; phylum Bacteroidota; class Bacteroidia; order Sphingobacteriales; family Sphingobacteriaceae; genus Mucilaginibacter. The sequence goes on along the minus strand of CAXTCH010000495.1, from coordinate 275 downwards.
GTGCGGGCGGCGGCGTGGCAGGAGATGTACTGGCTAATGCAGGCATTAAAGTGTTAATGCTGGAGGCTGGTCCGTTTTTCGATCCGGCAAAAGACTCCATGCAGCTGAAGTGGCCTTATGAGTCTCCCCGGCGGGGCGGCAATGCAAATCGCTCACTGGGCGATTTTGATGCAGCTTATGGCGGCTGGGCTATTGAGGGGGAGCCTTACACGCAAAAAGGAAATACTAAATTTGAGTGGTTCCGGGCTAAGATGATGGGCGGGCGCACCAATCAT
>CAXTCH010000494.1:0-2532 GCA_964241945.1 uncultured Mucilaginibacter sp. | reverse complement strand
TCCCATAGCCGGGTGCGGGATGGTGCATTGGGGTGAGGCATCGTTAATAAGGGGCATCAGTTCATTGATACGCTTGCGCACTTTTACAATTTGGTTGCGGGCCTCTTCTTTGTCAATTTTACGGGCGGGCATACGCTCGGCAACCGCGGCTGGTACCGTTAGCTTGCCCGGTGGCAGCATACCCGTCAGCAGCATAAAGCGGCCAAGCAGGTTAGGCTTTCTGCCCTCGGGTGGCCGGTTACCCTGCATACACTTCTGTATGGCAATAGAGGCTCCTAAGTCGGCCTGCATAATGTGGTTGTACACCTCGGCGTATGACCATCCCCCATGGGGAGGCGTTTGGGTAAACTGCTCATCGGGAATAGCATCCAGCCGGAGGCGATACTCGTCAAGGGCAGCATCCAGGGCTTTCTTTTCGGCAGCGGTATTCATAGCAGTGAACATAAATCTTTTAAACTGGTAATCTGCACCGGCACATCTTCGGGCTTGGGCAATTGGGCCGGGTTAAAATAAATGGCATCCATGCCGAAGTTAAGCGCCCCGTATACATCGGCCTCCAGGCTGTCGCCAATCATCAGGCTTTCGTGCACTTCGGCACCCGCCAGGTTGAGGGCGTGGGTGAATATGGCTTTATCCGGTTTGTTCACACCTACCAACTCCGAAATGATGATATTCTGAAAATATCTGGCGAGATCGGTATGGCTCACTTTTACGGTAGTCGCCTCCTTAAAACCGTTGGAAATGAGATGCAGCGCGTATTTGCTTTGCAAGTAAGCCAGCACCTCATGGGCGTAAGGGAATAAGTTGGTTTTATAGGGGCACATCCGCACGTAATCCTCCTCAAACTTTAACGGTATAAGTTCCGGCGACAGGCCCATATCCAGAAACGTTTTTTTAAACCGGGTTTCGCGCAGGGTTTGTTTCGTGATTTTACCCAGATGATAATCGGCCCATAGCTGGTGATTATTGCGGGTATAAGTATCGATAAAGGCTTGGGCAGAGGTAAGGCCTAAATCATGCAGATGATACGTATCGTATAACTCCAGCAGGGTTTCTTCAGCATTGCGGTCAAAATCCCACAGGGTATGGTCAAGGTCGAAGAAGATGTGCTTATAGATTTTAGAGTTAAGCTTAGCAGGTTCCGCCTCAAATTGCCGGCGTTGGGTTTCGGATAGCATAACCAAAGGTAAAAAGTTTAGTGCTTGTATACAGGAAAGAGAAAATTTTCACTTACTGCTGCAACTTCATTAAACTAAATGTTAAATTTTAAATCAAACTATCCATAAAGACACGGGCGAATTGGGCATGAAGGATTTTTACTACATCCTGGGGACGGATGCAAATAGTACGGCGGTTGAAATTAACGAGGCTTACGGCAAGCTGTCGGCCAAATTTCACCCGGAGCTAAATCAGCACGACCCGTATTTTGAAAGCCGCTTCGCGGAAATCCGCGAGGCTTACGAGGTATTGAGCAATCCCGACAGGCGCAGCCGGTATGATAAAGAATTTAAAAAGCTAAAAGCGTATGCCCGTGATGAAAAGCACCGCATTAAGCGTTATCATTCCAGCAGCAAGGGCTTAAATACGGCCTTAACTTTGGTACTGCTGGCGCTGGCCTTTGTATTCGGGCATTATGTATTCAAATTGCTCGATGGTACCAAACCCACGCCTGCACCTGTAGTACAAACAGCGGCAGTAAACCCAGTACCTGTTCAACCACTTAAGCACCACAAGCGTAAGCACTGGACTAAGCTTAAAGCGGCCAATTTTCAGGCAAAAACAAAAGTAGATTCGGTGAAAGTTCACCCGGCGGTAAAGCCTTCGCCGGCCGCTAAGCCAGCGGCGGTTCAGCCGGCGGTGCCTGCACCGGTAGTTAATCATGTTGTGGCAGCAGCAAGTAACAGCTATGTTTCCCACAGTATTCCTGCCATGCCCGATAGACCGGCGGTGAGCAAGTCAACAGCCACTTATACCACCTACATCAAAGCCAATGAAACCGGCCTGGTGAAACTGAGAAAAAACGAAGATTATTACGGCGAGGTAATCGGCGAGATACCGGATGAATCTTTAGTTACCGTACTGCAAAAAGGCAGGTTTTATTATAAAATACAGTTTGACGGCATGACGGGTTTTGTGCCGAAGTGGACAGTACAGGGCAGGTAAAATTTAATAATATCCTAAGGCAAAAACTAAAATTCCCCTTTAGGGGGTTGGGGGTTACACCTTCTCCCCATACGCCAGATCCCCCGCATCGCCCAAACCTGGTACAATGTAGGCGCGGGTGGTCATTTCCTCATCTACCGCCCCTACCCACAGGTTCACATTGGGTAAATAGGCGCGCACGTGTTCAATGCCTTCGGCGCTGGCAATTACGGCGGCTACGTGCAGGGCTTTCAGTTCATATTGCGCCAGCAGCTCTTTACATACCCGTACCACGCTTTGGCCGGTGGCCAGCATGGTATCGCACAGTATAAACGTTTTGCCGTTCAGGTCGGGGGTGGCAATATGATCTAAGCTAATGGTAAAGCTGCC
>CAXTCH010000493.1:0-2540 GCA_964241945.1 uncultured Mucilaginibacter sp. | reverse complement strand
CGCAATTCAAATATTCGTTCTTTATGCGCAGGCACTACTATTTGCGGTGCGTTGGAAAAAGCGCGTAGTAAGGAACTTTCAATCCGCTCGTAAGCCGGACTATCGGCAGGCGCCGAAAGGTAAGCCGCTGCCGCTTGCTGATAAGCAGTATCATCAGCCAGTTTACTTTGTATACCTACAAAGGCATCCATCGTTTTATAGGGTATCAGCACAAACAGCCGGGTAGAGCCTTCAGGCTTCAGTTCGGTAAACACACCTACAGGCTGACTGCCGTGCCGGTTGTAAGCGGGGATAGCAGCGTTTTGCCAGTAATGTTCTACCAGCTTTTGCTGCTCGCTGCTTTTAAGCTGGTATACCCGCAGTTCATAAAATTCAGTATCCTGTTTTTTGGGATGGGTTATTTTGGAGGCAGTAGCCAGGGTGGGTGCCAGGCCGGCCGCAGCGCCGGTAAGCGCCGCCGTTTTAACAAAAGAGCGTCGTTTCATAGATAGAAATTGGTGCTCTAATTTAGCAGTTTCCGCTATACGGCAGTAAAAAAGTTATTCTTGGTAAAATGCGTCTGGTCGATACGTTTAATTACCTTATCAATATCCTCACAGGATAGCTGTATTTTAGTAATAATCTCTTCTTTTTCGGCTGCGCTTACATCAGGCACCGAAGTAAGCAAGTGGTACAGCCCCATGATATTGGCCAGCGGCCGGCGTACCTCGTGCGAGTTGAAATAAGCCATTTCTTTTAAGTGCTGATTTTTCAGCCGGAGTTCCTGCTGGTGCCGCTTTAGTTCAGTAATGTCCTGGAAGTAAATCGCTACGCCATCGGGCTCAGGATAAACTGAGGTGTAAAACCAGCGGTTAGTTTTGGAAAAGTATTCTTCAAACTTCATTACTGCACCACTGGCCAGCGCCCGTTCTACCTGGTTAATAAACCCTGAATTGATGGCTTCCGGCACCACTTCCCAGAAGACTTTATTCATGATATCCGCCTTCACTACACCTGTGAGGGCTTCTGCCGATTTATTCCAGTAAGTTACCGTGCCATCAGGACTTAATGAAAAGTGCCCGTCGCTGATGCTTTCCAGCGTGTGCTCCATTTTTTCAAGGGCAGCCTCCAGTTTCGCTTTATTGGTGAGCTGCTCGGTTACATCAATCGGTACTACCAGGCGTGCAGCACGGCTGTCAAATATTACTTTGTAAGATAAAACCTCTACATAAATTATGGTACCATCTTTTTTTAAATGGCTAAAAGGCCGCCGGGTAGTCGTAGCGCCGGTGAGCCCGTCAAGTGTTCGGCTCAGTTTTTTCTGCTCACTGTCTGGCCGTATGTCTTTAATGGTTAATTGTGTAAATTCTTCACGCGCATAGCCGTAGTGCTCACATGCGGCTTCGTTAACGTTTACGATGCGCAGGGTCTCGGCATCAAACACAAATAAAGGCTGAGGGCTGCTGTAGAAAATATGATCAAAATCGGCGCCTATATTGAACATGAGATACCCGGGTAATTATTATATTATACATCATTAAATAGGTGTACGGCATCAGTTAAGTAAAGCGGATCCAAACACCGACCCCTGCCTTTCAACCTGAATTGTCAGAAGTAATTATACGTAATGTGCCTGCAATAGGTTAACCGGCCTGCGGTAAATGTTAAATTTTGTTAACAAGTGTTAATTTTCAATCACTTACAGATAATTAGTGCGAATTTGGAGTTCAATCAACTCAATGCGCTAAACTTTTACCCTCACCTCACATGCAATACCAAAAAATTAATAACCTGCTGGGCTGGCTTTGCTTCGTTATTGCCACCACCACGTATGTGCTCACCCTTGAACCCTCCGTAAGCTTTTGGGATTGCGGCGAATTTATTGCCTGTGCTTACCGGCTGCAGGTATCGCACCAGCCGGGTTACCCGCTGTTTGCCATGCTGGGCAAAGTATTCTCTTTGCTCTCCTTCGGTAACAGGGCCAGGGTGCCTTATTTTACCAACCTGATGTCGGCCATTGCCAGCGGCGCTACCATTATGTTCCTGTTCTGGACCATTACCGCGCTGGCCAAAAAGCTAGTCATCAAACAAAAAAACGAAGCGTTAACTACCTATCAATTACTGCTCATTATGGGCGCAGGTTTGGTAGGCGCGCTGGCATTTACCTATACCGATACCTTTTGGTTTTCGGCAGTTGAAACGATTGTATTTGCCTTATCCTCTTTTTGTACGGCGCTGGTATTTTGGGCGATACTAAAATGGGAAGCCTATGCCGATGAGCCGGGCGCCGACCGCTGGCTGATTTTTATCGCTTATGTGATCGGCCTGTCTATCGGCATACATCTGCTAAATCTGCTCACCATCCCGGCCATTACTATGGTGTATTATTTTAAGCGCTACCATCAGCCCACCTTTAAAAAAGGGCTGATTGCTTTTTTGGCGAGTATAGTGATACTGGCCCTGGTGCAATTCGGTATCCGTACTTATACGGTAGAAATTGCAGCTTACTTTGACCTGTTTTTTGTGAATACGCTGGGCCTGGGCTTTGGCAGCGGCGCTTT
>CAXTCH010000492.1:0-2565 GCA_964241945.1 uncultured Mucilaginibacter sp. | reverse complement strand
TGCCTAAATTTGTCCATGTGCTATATGCACTTATCCTGTTAAGTGTATTTGAACGTGCAAAAGCGCAAACTGCACCGCAGTCTTACCATGATTTGTACCGGCCGCAGGTACATTTCTCGCCCAGGGCACATTGGATGAACGACCCTAACGGAATGCTCTATGAGAACGGTATTTATCACTTATTTTTCCAGTACTACCCTGATGCCACCGTTTGGGGCCCAATGCACTGGGGGCATGCAACCAGTAAAGACTTAATTCACTGGCAACAACAGCCCGTTGCTTTATACCCCGACAAACTGGGTTATATCTTCTCGGGCAGCGCAGTGGCTGATACGCATAACACTTCTGGTTTCGGAAAGCCCGGTATTATGCCACTTGTAGCTATTTTCACCCATCATAACGCGGATGAAGAAAAAGCCGGTAAGGATAACTATCAGAATGAAAGCCTGGCCTATAGTTTAGACAAAGGCAAAACATGGATAAAATATGCAGACAATCCGGTACTCAAAAACCCGGGTATTAAAGATTTCAGAGACCCAAAGGTGTTTTGGTATGATAGCGGGAAAAAATGGATCATGTCTTTGGCCACTAAAGACCGTATCAGTTTTTACTCATCCCCTAACCTGAAAGACTGGAAGAAAGAAAGTGAATTCGGACAGAACCGCGGCGCGCATGGCGGAGTTTGGGAATGCCCAGACTTGTTTCCGTTGATGCTGAATGGGAAAAGGTATTGGGTATTATTGGTAAGCATCAATCCGGGTGGTGTTAATGGCGGCTCACTCACTCAATATTTTATTGGCGATTTTGACGGACATCAATTTACAGAAACCGGTAACGGTAAACTTACCAAATGGATTGACTACGGCCCGGATGATTACGCAGGTGTAACCTGGGGTAACATAGGCAGCCGCAAAATATTTTTAGGATGGATGAGCAACTGGCTTTATGCAAACCAGGTACCAACCGTAGCCTGGCGCAATGCAATGACCATTCCGAGAGAATTAAGCCTGAAGCAATCAGGCCGGGAAATCTACCTGGCTTCTTCACCTGTAAAGGAAATAGCCAGCATTGCAGGCACTCCTACAAAAATAGCCTCCGGTAAACCTGGCCGTCTTCCGGCTCATTTTGTTTTCCAATGTCGTATGCCAAAATCAGGCTCCTATACTATTGAGCTAAGCAATGCACTGGGCGAAAAGCTGATATTGGGATATAGCAAGAGCGGCAACCGCTACTTTATTGACCGCAGCCACTCGGGCCAAACCGGCTTTAATACGGAGTTTGCCCGTATAGCCTATGCACCCCGCCTTACCGGCGCTGTAGCATCCGATTTAAAGCTTGTAGTTGATTCCTCCTCTATAGAACTGTTTGCTGATGGCGGGCTTACTATCATGACGAGCATATTTTTCCCGAAAATACCATACAGCAGTGCAACCATCAAAGCAGATAAAGGTGCAACTATCGAAAACCTCACTATTACTCCTTTAAAATCAATCTGGTAATTAAAAGCAGTTAATATAATCCATCGTGCCCTAAGCAATGAGTGCATTCGAATGAAAAGCAAGTAATTCTGAACCTATTTAATTTTTGCGATTTTATTGCATGAATGCGTGTTTGAGTTTGATACTCAATAATTTATTGGGGTGCCTCCTCATTGTAATATTTAAGCCATATGCCTGCAACATTCACATTACAATTACTTCTGGGCGGCCCATGCATTCGAATACTTTTACAATAGATGGTACATTTGCTTCTGTTAATCGCAACATACTCTCCTAATGTTTAACAAAGTAACAACATATGTATATTTAACAAGTATTACGCTGCTCGCAATACTTCCTGCACAGGCACAGGAGATCAGAAAACTGGGCCTTAAAGAAGCTGTACAATTTGGGGTGAATAACTACCCTGCCTTAAAGGCCAAGCAAAGTCAGGTCAAATCTTCTACGGCTTATCTCACCGAAACCAAGACCGAGTACCTGCCCGATCTGAATTTTTCGGCACAACAATCCTACGGCACCATTAATGGACAGAACGGCCCCCAGTTTGGATACCGGGGCTTAAACGTAAGTTCTTCTGGCCCTACGCTGGGCAGCCAAAACTGGGATGCTGCATTTGGCGCTTTGTATTTAACCAATGTTAACTGGGACTTTTTTTCCTTTGGCAGGGCGATTGAAAAGGTGAAGGTGCAACGGCAGGTAGTTAACCGCGACGAGGCCGACTACGGGCAGCAGCAATTTCAGCATAAAATAAGGGTAGCGGCCGCCTATTTAAATGTGGTGGCTGCACAACGCCTGGTTAAGGTACAGCAGGATAATTTGAACCGCACGCTTGACATAAGGCGTGTAGTGGTTGCCCGGGTAAAGAATGGATTGAATCCGGGCGTTGACTCCTCTTTTGCCAACTCCGAAGTTTCTGATGCCCGCATACAGCTCACCAACGCACAACAGAACGAACAGGAACAAGTTAATCAGCTTTCGCAATATTTAGGCCTGGCGCCGCCCCCGCAGGATTACGCGCTTGACAGCACCTTTGTAGTTAAAAATCCAGACAACCCTGATCCTGCAC
>CAXTCH010000491.1:0-2571 GCA_964241945.1 uncultured Mucilaginibacter sp. | reverse complement strand
TCCCAGCGGGATCACACTCCGAACGCAAAGCCCTTCAAGACAATTTTTTGAAGGCTTTCTATTTTAGTTAGTTCACAACTTCTTACAAGGCATTGTTGGCGTCTGTCAACTAATAAGACTTTCTAACTTAATATTATTCTTTAATCCTGCTATCAAACACAAAAGGCACACTTTCCATAAGCTTGACCTGTTTAAAATCAGGGTGCTTGGGGTTGATCAACCAGTTTGTTTCTTTATCGATTATTGAGGATGGTACAGACAACAAGGCAGTACCATTTCCTTTCATCCAGCGCTCGCCTATAGCCTGGGTAAATGGCATTTTTTCAAAGGTTTTCCAATCGTCAGGTAAATCGCTTAAATGAATAAGGTCATGCTCCATGTGATCGGGCACTTCGATGGTCATTACATTGAACAGTTGGTTTAATCCTAAATGGTTCCGGTGCACTACGTTTTCGAGGCAAGCCAAAGAGATGGAAGATGCAGTATAAATTATTTCCACATCATTTGGGTTCCAGCGGGCCGCACGGCCAGACGCCTTGAGATGATGTGCATATTTTTCTAAAGCAATGCGGTAAATCAGCATCAGCTTTCAGGCCAGGTCACCGTATTCCATACGAATCAGTTCCTCTTCAATCAGCATAATGCCTGTAATAGTGTCCATTAACTGAAAGGGTACTTGGTTGCCCAGCCCGTAAGCAGGCAGGTTTAACCATTGATGAAAGGCTTGCGCCGAGCCAAACAAAGTGATTCCTTTTTCAAACAAGGCAAAAGATTTCAGTAGTTTTTCACTTAAAACGGCATCGAGCTTTTGCTGCTGACCTATATAGTTTTGTATTGTTTTTACTGTAGTGTGGAAGGTTTCCTGAAATTCATCCTGCGTAAAGCCGGAGAGTTGTAAAAAATCAACCGCAGCCCTGGCTTCCAGACCTTTTTTTGAACTGGTCAGTAATATAATGGGATTTGTATAATAAGCTTTATAGTCTTCAGGCTGCACAACATGTGTTGCTTTAGAGCTTATCCTGTTCGTAATTGTTTTTGCGGTTGTCTGTTTAGCCATAATTGCCTTATTTCAAATTTAGAAATTTTTCTGATAACAATGGAAATTTTTCTGTGTTTTAGGTTCGTCATAATTTAAGTGGAATAGAATCTCGATTGGTTACCAATACGTAATGTTCTTCAATCATGCCTTATCACCTTTTCTACAATCCTCATAAAATACGTTATATTGAACCATCAATATACTGCACATGAATAAATTGCTACTTTTCCTCCTCCTATCTGCCCAGGCATCTGCGCAAACTACAAATAACCCCGATCCCCGGCGACATGAATTGATCATCAAGAACTTCAAAACGGAAAGCGGCACAATACTGTCTGAAGCGCATGTGGTATATGGCACTTACGGGCGCCTCAATGCGGCACACAGTAATGCAGTTTTGCTTCCGTCGCACTACATGGCCAACTTGCATGGTTATGAATGGCTGATCGGGCCGGGCAAAGCTTTAGACACCACTAAGCTGTTTTTGGTAGCTACCGAGTTATTTGGCAATGGTCGCTCGTCTTCGCCCAGTAATACGCCCGAACCCTATCATGGTCCGCGATTTCCGGTTACTACTATCCGCGATAACGTGGAAGCGGCACATCGCCTGCTAACCAAAGAATTAAAGATCACCCATTTACAAGCCTTAATTGGTTTCTCCATGGGTGCACAGCAGGTATTTCAATGGGCCGTAAGTTACCCTGACTTTGCCGACCGCATTGTAGCTACCTCCGGTACGGCTAAAACCTATCCACACGGCGTAGTGCGGCTTGAAGGGCAAATTGCCGCCCTCACTGCGGATGCTGCTTTTAACAATGGCAATTACACCTCACCTCCTGTCAAAGGCTTGCAGGCATTTTCAGTGGTATGGACCGGCTGGCTGTTTTCACAGGAGTGGTGGCGCAAAGAATTATGGAAGGCATCCTCCCCTCCCGGCACTACCTTTGAGCAGGTACTGGAAAATTACCGCACGCAGTTTATTCCGGGTGCCGATGCCAACGACCTGATATTACAAATGCGTACTTGGGAGCATCATAACGTGGGCGATACGCATGGCTTTAAAGGCGATACAGAGGCAGCCCTCCGGTCTATCAAAGTACCGTTTCTATACATGCCTTCAGAAACAGACCTGTATTTTCCGATAATTGATGCCCGTTATGAGCAGGCTTTTATTCCAAAAGTAGTTTTTAAGCCTATCCCTTCGCTTTGGGGACATACCGCAGGTGCAGCAAGCAATCCTCAGGATGCTAAATTTTTGAATGATAACATTGGTGCCTTTTTAAAGGGAGGTGAATAGCTTTCCTTAATTTATAAGTTATGCCTCATTATGATATTTGCTGTATAGGCCATCTTACCCTGGATAAGGTGGTTACGCCAAGAAATACGGCCTATTTACCCGGTGGCACAGCCTGGTATTTCTCCTGTGCTGTGCAGCACCTCCGCCTGCGCTATCTCCTGGTAACCGCACTGGCCGAACAAGACAAGGACATCATTACCGCTCTGCAGCAAAAAAGTATTGAAGTGCAGGTGCA
>CAXTCH010000490.1:0-2586 GCA_964241945.1 uncultured Mucilaginibacter sp. | reverse complement strand
AAACCCTAAAGCCAGCGCTACAGCCGACGCGATGTAAAACTGATTGGATGAAGTTTCATTGTGAGTTAAACTCACCGTCCATAACGCCACAATAAAGCCAACTGTTCCCCAGGTACGGATAGGTGGGTACACCTTTACTACATCTTCTCCATTGTTTTTTAACGCTGAGTAAGCAACTGTAATGGATAGCGATAAGGTTGGCATATAGAAGACCATGTTGAGAAGCATTACCCAAAAAAATGTGGTCGGGTCTTTTACTAAAGGAAGGCTGAATAAAACTGCAGCGCCGAAAATATGCATCAACCCGTACATTTTCTCAGCGTTGATGTAGCGGTCCACAATAATACCGGTAAGGGCCGGCATAAAGATAGCCGATATACCCATCGTGGAAAATATAGCGCCGAATTGGGTGCCCGTGCCTAAATTGTTATGAAACCAGTAGCGGCCTATTGTGAGCAGCCAGGCGCCCCAAATAAAAAACTGCAGAAAATTCATTACAATAAGCCGAAACTTGATATTCATACGGTCGGGTTTAATACAAAAAGTTTTGTTGTTAAATCAGATCGAAAAGTAACGAAATAAATGTAATCGCGGAGTGATTATATCAGAATAAATTGTAGGCAGAATAAGAAAAAAAAGAAATTAAAAATTTCATTGCGGGCATGCTACCCGCAATGAAAAGAGTTGATTAAGAAGCTTTACGCCGGTTCAGTTCATCGCGCAGTTTAGCTGCTTTTTCATAAGCCTCGTCGGCCAACGCCTCTTGTAGTTTTGACTTTAGTTCATCAACACTTAAAGCACCGTAACCACTTGCAGATGATGGAGAAGCCGATTTTTCCTCGGGCGATTCACTCATGTTTTCCAGGTACACAAAGTCGTTACCTTCAATTACAATACCTGCTGTAGATAGTATAAACTCATAAGTGTACATAGGGCAGTTAAAGCGCACAGCCATGGCAATTGCATCAGACGTGCGGGCGTCAATTTCTGTATTCTTTTTACCGTCCGAGCAAATCAGTTTGGCATAAAAGATACCGTCAATCAGGTTATAAATAATTACTTCCTGAATTTGTATCTGATAAGCCTGGGCAAATGTTTTAAACAAATCATGGGTAAGCGGGCGGCTGGGCGTCATTTTTTCAATTTCAATGGCAATAGCCTGTGCCTCAAAGCTGCCGATAATGATCGGCAAGCGGCGGCGGCCGTTCACTTCGCCTAAAACCAACGCATAAGCTCCGGACTGTGTTTGGCTGTAGGATAAGCCTACAATGTCCAGCTTAAGTTTTTTCATATTAGTACCCATCACAACGATAAATCTTTTTTCTTAGGCTGATGCTTTATATTCTTTTACAGCAGCAGTCAGTTTTGGTAAAATTTCCAACGCATCGCCTACTATCCCATAGTCGGCTACTTTGTAAAACGGCGCTTCCGCATCTTTGTTGATAACCACAATAACTTTTGATGCGCTGATACCGGCCAGGTGCTGTATGGCGCCTGATATTCCTACAGCGATATACAAGTTTGGGCTTACCGTAATACCCGTTTGCCCTACGTGCTCATCATGCGACCGCCACCCGGCGTCAGATACCGGTTTGGAGCAGGCCGTAGCTGCGCCCAAAGCTTCTGCCAGTTCTTCTAAAAGATGCCAGTTCTCGGGTCCTTTTAGTCCGCGTCCGCCGGATACTACGATTTCAGCATCAGGCAGCGATACCTTTTCGGCTGAACGAACAATCTCTTTCACCATTTCCCGGAAATCATCAGGACGAATTACAGGGGCAAAATCGGTGATTTGTACCGCTTTATGATGCTCTGCAACCTGATAAGAGTTGGGTGTCAAAGCAATTACCTTAACCGGTGATGTGAGTTCAACTGTTGCAAAAGCTTTGCCCGAAAAAGCCGTCTTTTTCACGGTAAACTTTCCGCCGGCTTGTTCAGGTAATGCCACAGCGCCATCTACTACACCTGCACTGAGCTTTACGCCTACACGCGGAGCCACTCCCCGGCCTGAAAATGAATTCGATATTACCACCACATCTGCGCTTTCCTGTTTGGCTGCTTCCGCAATTACCGACGCATAGGCTTGATTAACAAAGTTTTTAAGCTGCGTTTGGCTAACGCTTAAAATTTTATCAGCGCCGTAAGCAGCCAGAACGGCTAATTCATCGATGGCTACGTTGCCTATTGAAAGAGCACTTACTGTGGTTCCTGCCTCATCGGCAATGGCACGGGCATAGCAAACTGCTTCATAAATTGATTTTTTGAATTTGCCTTCAGTATTCTCCGCGTATATTAAAACTGACATAATAAATTCGTTCGGTATATAACTTAAATTACTTTGGCCTCTGTGTGCAATAAGCCGATCAATTGCTGGCCATCATCGGCCGAAAGCATGTGCACCTGGCCGCGCGGGGCAGGCGTTTCATAACTAACAATTTCCGAAAAAGTTTGCATAGCTACAGGGTCCACTACCTGAAGCGGCTTGGTACGCGCCGTCATAATACCGCGCATATTCGGAATCTTGGGTTCAGCCACACCTTCGGCAGTGCCCGCTATAAAAGGCAACGGTAAACTGATGACCTCTTTGCC
>CAXTCH010000489.1:0-2595 GCA_964241945.1 uncultured Mucilaginibacter sp. | reverse complement strand
GCTTTTCTGTATGTTTGCAATGCAAAACGTTCTATCGCTGCCAGCCGAGAGGCAGGCGGAGGAAAGTCCGGGCAACGCAGAGCATCCTGCTTCTTAACGGGAAGGCGCCTTATCAGCAGGCGACAGCAAGTGCCACAGAAAATATACCGCCCTTGATTTTTCATGGGTAAGGGTGAAAACGCGGGGTAAGAGCCCACGGCCTTTGCAGGTAACTGTAATTGCGGTAAACCTCAGGAGTTGAAAAACCAAATAGGTCTTGAAAGCGGAGCTGCTCGCTCCCTGATAGTTGCCTCCGGGTGGCTATTGTCAGGATGGGTAGGTTGCTAAAGGCTGTTAGTGATAACAGTATCCAGATGAATGATAGAAGCTGCCGCCTGCGGCAGAACAGAACCCGGCTTATAATTTTGCAGCTGATATTCCCCCCCTTTCTGCTTATGTGGAAAGGGGTTTTTTACTTTAAGAAACACGAGTTTAATTACAACAAAAAGACAGAAATGGATTTAGCTAAAACGTCGGTAAGCTGAAGCACTTAGCGCTAACTCAAATTTCAAAAGCAAGAAAATATGCCTATGTTTGAACGTTGATTTGAACTGCACAGGCAGGCATTACTCATGAGTAAACTTGGAGCTTATTTAAAAACCAGAGATTTCCGTACCACTTTACTGGCGGCTTTGGGTACCGTGATTGCGGTACTGGTAATTGCCTATTTAAGTTTAGGATATTATACCCGCCATGGCGCCGGCGTTCCGGTACCTAAATTAAAAGGTACCAATATTGACCAGGCCATGAACCTACTGGAGCAGCAGGGTTTTCGTTATCAGATTGACTCCGTTTATGTACAAGATAAAGCACCCGGTACTGTAATTGAACAGGACCCCGACGCCGGCACCAATGTAAAAGAAGGCCGGACCATTTACCTGACGGTAGTTACACGCCTGGCGCCTAATGTGGCCCTCCCCGATTTGACTCAAAGCACCTATCGCGAAGCTGTAGCTATCTTAGCCAATTATGGTTTGAAGGTGGGTGATACCTCCTACGTATCTGATATTGCACGTGATAGGGTGATGCTGGTGAAATTTGACGGACAGGAGCTCAAGGCCGGCTCAAAACTACCTAAGGGATCAAGCCTGAGCCTGGTATTGGGTAACGGCGCAGGCGCCAGTGAAGTAGACATTCCGGATTTGATGAACCAGGATTTGGATGCCGCAAGATTTGCCATCAGGGGCGCCGGATTAACGTTGGGTACTATCACCTATCAGGGAATGATATCTGACTCTACCAACCTTGTGGTTACCGGGCAGCTGCCGATGAAAACAGATTCCGTATCAAAAGTCAGCATTGGTACCCGTATTAACTTAACGGTTTCACAAGGTAAAAAAATGGATGAGCAGCAGCCACTACAACAGCCCTGATATAGACGCCGCAACATTATTGAGCCGGTTAAACAGGGGCGAACCATTAACGTTGCTGGATGTGCGTGAACCCATAGAGTTTTATACCCGCAATATAGGCGGGATTAATATTCCGTTGGGCCAGTTACAAACTGACATTAAGTTTTTAAATATAGCGAAAAACGAAGAGATTATTGTACTGTGCAAGATGGGTTTACGAAGCGAAACGGCACAGTCTCTGCTTCGGGAGATGGGTTATACACAAGTAAAAAATCTGGAAGGCGGTTTGCTGGCTGTACAGCGACTCGAACATAAAAAATAATAATATCTGCTATGGAAAACCAACAACCAGCAAACGGCGGCATCGGTCGTAAAATTGTAATTGCGCTGGTGCTTATATTCGCCCTTGCCCTTATTTTAACCGGCGTGAACTATTACCTGCGCTACTATGGCCCCAATGTTACCGGTAATCAGGAATATTTATATATTCATACCGGCGCTACATTTGATGATGTGTATCATACCATCCAAAAAGAAAAGATTGTAAAAGATACCACCACTTTTATGTGGGCTGCACACAACATGAATTATATAGAGCGGGTTAAGCCGGGACGCTACCGTTTGCATGCGGGCATGAACAACCGCCATTTAATCAATATGCTTAAATCGGGCAACCAGGAGCCGGTAACGCTGAACTTTCACAACTTACGGTTGAAAACTCAGTTTGCAGGCTTTGTAGCTACCAAGCTGGAACCGGATTCAGCTTCTATTGTCCGCTTATTGGATTCCAGCAATTTCGTGCAGAAATATGGCTTTAACACCGAAAACGTGTACACTATGTTTTTGCCTAACACGTATCAGTTATACTGGAATACTACGCCTGAGAAATTTTTTAAGCGGATGTATGCCGAATATGATAAATTCTGGACTCCCGAACGTAAACAAAAGGCTGCGTCCATTAAATTGACTCCAGTACAGGTTTCCATTTTGGCCTCCATTGTAGATGCGGAAGCCCTGCATGACGATGAAATGCCAATGGTTGCCGGGTTATACATTAATCGCCTCAACAAAGGCATAAAGCTGGAAGCCGACCCCACGGTTATATATGCCACCGGCGATTTCACCATTAAAAGAGTTTTAAACAAATATTTGGTTAATCCCTCCCTGTATAATACCTATCAGCATACCGGTCTGCCTCCAGGCC
>CAXTCH010000488.1:0-2602 GCA_964241945.1 uncultured Mucilaginibacter sp. | reverse complement strand
CAAGCATCATCTAGATCTACAGCGAATTACCATCAGCGAAATTCAGAAAGGCCCCTTTCAGGAGTTTATACCAGTAAACGGCGTAGTGATGCCGGTAAGCACCATTTACCTGGATGCCACTGAGGGCGGCCGCGTAGAGCAGTTATATGTGGAGGACGGCGCCATCATGAAAAAGGGCCAGCCGATACTGAAGCTGTCGAACACCGATGAGGAACTGAACCTGGCTAACCAGGAAAACAATGTATATGCGGCCCAAACGCAGATGCAGATTTCCAAAAATAACGCTCAGCAAAATACCGTAAGCAAGCTGAACCAGATGGCCGATGTAGACAACGCCTTTAAAGAAGCGGAGCGCGTGTACAAACTGGACAAGCACCTGTATGAGCAAAAGGCCATCGGCCTGCAGGAATTTCAGTCGGCACAAAATACGTATGATTACCAGGTGCGCCGTATGAAGCTGACCAAGCAAATCATGTCGCAGGATACCGCCCTGAACAAGCAGCAGCAGCAGCAATCGGCCGAGCAATATGCCCAGATGAAGAACGCCCTGAACCTGATGCGCCGCAAAGTGGAAGATTTAACGGTAAAAGCGCCCATTGATGGTCAACTCACTTCGCTGGATGCCGAAATCGGGCAGTCCAAACATCCGGGCGACCGCCTGGGCCAAATTGACGTAACCACCGGTTACAAGGTACGTGTGGATGTGGATGACCATTACATCGACCGTATTTATAACGGCCTGATGGGCGATTTCAGTTTCGCCAACAAAACCTACAAGCTGAAAATTAAAAAGGTGTTTACCCAGGTAAACAATGGCCGCTTCCAGGTAGATATGATATTTGTAGGCCAGGTGCCTGAAGGCATACGGCGGGGGTTAAGCTTACAGGTACGCCTGGCCCTGAGCGATGAAACCCGCGCCCTGCTGGTGCCCAAAGGTGGTTTTTACCAGCAAACCGGCGGCAACTGGATATTTAAGCTAAGCAGCGACGGTAAAACGGCCTATCGTGCCGATATTCAGCTGGGCCGCCAAAACCCCGATTACTACGAGGTAATGCAGGGCCTGAAACCCGGCGACAAGGTAATTACCTCGAGCTACGAGAACTACGGGGATATGCAGGAGCTGGTGCTGAAGAAATAGAAGCGAGAATCAAGAGACAAGAAATAAGAAATTTCAAAATATTACAATCACAATTAAAATCAAAAGCTCCTCATGCACGAGGGGTTTTGGGGAGGCTTAATGATTAAAATAACGGACTTAGAAAAATTTTACCGCACGGAAGAAGTGGAAACCGTGGCGCTCAACAAACTATCCATGGAGGTAAACACGGGCGAGTTTGTGGCTATAATGGGGCCGTCGGGCTGCGGCAAATCTACCCTGCTGAATATTTTAGGCATGCTGGACGACCCGGATGGCGGCAGCTATAAATTTAACGAAATCGAAATTGCGCATTTTAACGAGCGCAAGCGTGCTGACCTGCGTAAGCACAACATCGGTTTCGTGTTCCAGAGCTTTAACCTGATTGATGAGCTGACCGTATTTGAAAACGTGGAGCTGCCGCTGATTTACACCGGCGTAAGCGCTGCCGACCGTAAAAGCCGGGTAGAAGAAGTGCTGCAGAAAATGCAGATTATGCACCGCCGCAACCATTACCCGCAGCAGCTATCGGGTGGTCAGCAGCAGCGTGTGGCTATTGCCAGGGCGGTGGTAAACAAACCCAAGCTGATTTTGGCGGATGAGCCTACCGGTAACCTCGACAGCAGCAATGGTAACGAGGTAATGGAACTGCTCACTGATCTGAACGAGCAGGGTACCACCATTATTATGGTAACGCACTCGGAACATGATGCCCGTTACAGCCACCGCATTATCCGCTTGCTGGACGGCCAAACCGTTATGGAAAACATTATGGTATAAAACCAGACTTTCAACTTAAACAACCTTTATCCTGATGAAAACGCTGAAAAGTTTACTGGTAGCTGCTCTGTTGGGTTTAGCCGGAACCGCCGGCGCACAAATGCCCAATACGCTGAGTGCGGCACAAAAAGTTTATGGCTTGTCCAGGTTCTGGCAGGAGGTGAACTATAACTTTGTATACCTGAACCGGGTGGACCGTAAAGCTTGGGACAGTTTGTATGTGGCCATGATACCCGTGGTGCAGCAAACCAAAAATGATTACGAATACTATCATGAACTGCAGCGTTTTTGTGCCTTTTTAAAGGATGGGCACACCAACATCTATTTCCCGGCGCCCATTGCCAACCAGGTGCTCACCACCATGTTTGGCGATTACCGCCTGATGGTAGCCAATATTGATAACCGCGCCATTATTACCCACGTAAATGCCAGCCGTAAAAACGAAGTGCCGATAGGCAGCGAAATTATTACGGTAAACGGCATGCCAACTCAGGAATATATCAAAACACAGGTAGCGCCGTACATTTCCTCCTCTACCGACTATGTACTGCAAGACCAGTCTTATTACAATGTGCTGCAAGGCACCTTGGGGCAAAAGTTTGATATTGCTATCAAAACCCCGGCAGGCGCTGTAAAGAAACTGAGCATCACGCACGGGCAAACCGCCGAAAAGGAATGGTATCCGGC
>CAXTCH010000487.1:0-2616 GCA_964241945.1 uncultured Mucilaginibacter sp. | reverse complement strand
ACCTTAACCTATGAAGCGGTAGACCAGGTAGTAAAAGCGGGTTATGGCATTACGACCGCTATTGGTATTGGTGGTGACCCCATTATTGGTACTACCACCAAACAGGCGGTTGAATTGCTGATGAACGACCCCGAAACCCATGGCATTATCATGATTGGTGAAATTGGCGGCGGTATGGAAGCTGAGGCTGCCCGCTGGATTAAAGAAAACGGTACTAAACCTGTGGTAGGCTTCATCGCCGGTCAAACTGCGCCTCCGGGACGCCGTATGGGACACGCAGGCGCTATTGTAGGTGGCGCGGACGATACTGCGGCTGCTAAAATGAAAATCATGAGTGAGTGCGGCATCCGCGTGGTGGAATCACCTGCAGAGATCGGCGCTGCCATGGCAGAAGAATTGAAGAAATAATATCGGAATTCGGATTCTCGATAAGAATTGATATATCAATCCCGGCCAATTGGCCGGGATTTGTTGTTTTTACAACAAACTAAATACGTTTATATAATAGTACAAACATTATGATAGAAGGTATCAGAATCTCTTGTCCAAAATGTGAGTGGGAACCTAAACCGCATTCGCACTGGCAATGCAGTTGCAAATATGTGTGGAATACTTTCGATACCGCCGGACGTTGTCCGAATTGTGGAAAGGTTTGGAAGGATACTCAATGTCTGAAATGTCAGCAATGGAGTCCGCATCTGGACTGGTATGATGGATTAGATGAGGTGGTAAACAAACTAAAACAAGAAATAGAAGAGGAGTGGCAGGTTCCTTTTGAAAAATAAAAGCGGGTACCGTCAGCAATTTATCAGGCTTGCTTGATGATGCAGGCTGATTTATGTATATATGTAAATCAATCCTCTTTGCACATGACGCTCAAAAACCTATCTGTACTACTGATTACTATATTCGGATGCTGGTACGGTTCGGCTGCTTTGGCCCAAACCTACCAGCCTGCAAAATTTACCGACCTGGGCCGGTTGCAGAAGATTAAAGCTACTTTTCCAGAGATTGACCGCATTTATAAAACTTTTGCTGAGGAAAGTCACTGGCCCGGTTTGGTATATGGCGTAGTAGTGGACGGTAAACTGGTG
This sequence comes from uncultured Mucilaginibacter sp., assembly GCA_964241945.1. GTDB lineage: Bacteria > Bacteroidota > Bacteroidia > Sphingobacteriales > Sphingobacteriaceae > Mucilaginibacter. The sequence continues at coordinate 1,522 of CAXTCH010000487.1, read as the reverse complement.
CATGTAGGTACTACGGGTTATACGGATGTTGCCAATCATACGCCGGTGACTACACAATCCGAATTCCGTATCGCTTCCATGACCAAAAGTTTTACAGCAATGGCTATCCTTAAATTGCGCGATGAAGGCAAGTTAAAACTGGATGACCCGGCCGAGAAGTACGTTCCGGAAATGAAAAACATCCATTATCTGACTACGGATGCGCCAAAGGTTACCATTCGCAACTTGCTTACCCATACGGCAGGTTACCCGGAAGATAACCCCTGGGGCGACCGCCAGCTGGCCGATTCTGATGATGAATTATTGGCTTTGTACCGTAAAGGAGTGTCTTTCTCTACCAATCCCGGTACTGGTTATGAATACAGCAATCTGGGGTTTGCTACTTTGGGTTATATTATTAAAAAGGTATCAGGCAAAACGTATGAGCAGTACATTACCGAAAATATACTGCAGCCATTAGGCATGATGCATACCTACTGGGAATATACCAAAGTGCCCAAAAATGAATTGGCCCATGGCTACCGTTGGCTGAACAACCAATGGGTAGAGCAACCCTTGCTGCACGATGGCAGCTATGGCGCTATGGGCGGACTAATTACCAGCATAGAAGATTTTACCAAATATGTGGCCCTGCACTTATCCGCCTGGCCGGCACGTAATGATGCGGAAGCTGGACCAGTAAAGCGGAGTTCAATACGTGAAATGCAGTACCCCTGGGACTTGTCGTATTTAACGCCTGAGGCTAAAACCAGCAGCGGTAAATTATGCCCTACCGTGAGCGCGTATGCTTACGGGCTGCGTTGGGCAAAAGATTGCGAGAATCATGTTTATATAGGCCATACCGGCGGTTTGCCGGGTTTCGGCAGTCAGTGGAATACCTTGCCCGATTATGGCGTAGGCGTAATCTGCTTTGCTAACCTCACTTATGCCAGCGCCGGCGTGCCCAATACCCGTGCATTGGACGCCTTGCTGGCTTCGGGCATACAGCCCCGACAATTGCCGCCTTCGGCCATACTTAATGAGCGTAAAAATGAGCTGGAAAAATTATTGCCTGCGTGGAGCAATCCGCAAGCCACCGGCATTTTTGCCCAAAACTTTTTTATGGATTATTTTCCGGATCAACTCAAAGCTGATGCTCAGGCAGCTTTTGCTAAAGCGGGCAACATTGAAAAAGTGAACGAATTAGTGCCTGAGAACCAACTGCGTGGGTATTTCATTATGGAAGGAGAAAAAGCCAAACTGAAAGTGACCTTCACTTTAACGCCCGAAACCCCGGCGCTGATACAGGCTTATAAGTTGGAGGTGATAGAAAGATAAGTTCATTCCTCGCAATGGCATGATTATTTTAACCTACAAGTGTCAGTATTGCTTTACCATAATCAATTACTGCTTTATATCGCATCAACAAATCGCCGCCTAATACGCCCAGTACCTGTGGATGATTAAGCTGCTGGTAGGCATAATTGATAGTAGACAAATCTAACACGGCTACTTCAAAGTTGGGTATAAGCAGTGAGCTGAT
>CAXTCH010000486.1:0-2622 GCA_964241945.1 uncultured Mucilaginibacter sp. | reverse complement strand
ACCTTTAAGAGCATCAGCCAATTCAGTTACATTAAAAACATCTGCTGCCTGCGTCTGCAGATCAGCGTTGGTTAATTGTAAAGTTTCAGGTTTGCGGGCAATGGCTTTGACCGAATGACCGCGTTGCAGCGCTTCCTTCACTACACGGGTGCCTACCAACCCGGTAGCGCCAACAATTGCTATTTGCATATACTATATTTTATTTAAATGGTATTGATTATAAAGTTTATTAAACTGTTTTGTTTTGCCCGACCCTTTAGCTTGATGACCTTGAGTTAGCCTGAAGTGAATACAATAAATAATGAATTGTTGCGTTTGATAGGGCCCTGCTTTTTGTGTTTATTTGTTACATTTCTTATTAAGCAACAAATTCTCATGAAGGTACATTTTATCGCTGTAGGTGGCAGCGCGATGCATAATCTGGCTATCGCTCTTTATCAAAAAGGCTTTACGGTTACGGGCTCTGATGATGAATTTTTCGAACCCTCTAAATCGCGTTTGGCAAAATATGGCTTGTTGCCGGAGCAGGACGGATGGCAACCCGAAAAAATCACCGCTGATTTGGATGCGGTGATATTAGGCATGCATGCCCGCGCCGATAACCCGGAACTGCTAAAAGCGCAGCAACTGGGCTTGCGTATTTATTCTTATCCGGAATACATTTATGAGCAGGCTAAAGATAAGCAGCGGGTAGTAATTGGCGGCAGCCATGGCAAAACCACTATAACTTCCATGATATTGCATGCCCTGAAAGAAGCCGGGCAGGATTTTGATTACATGGTAGGCGCACAGTTGGAAGGCTTTGAAACCATGGTACGGCTTACCCATGAGGCGCCGGTAATGATTATTGAAGGCGACGAGTACCTGTCATCGCCTATTGACCGGCGGCCAAAGTTTCATTTATATAAGGCTGATATTGGTGTTATTAGTGGCATAGCATGGGACCACATCAACGTTTTTCCGACGTTTGAAAATTATATTGAACAATTTGAGCGCTTTATACAAACTATTGAGCCGGGTGGAACCGTATACTATGCCAGCAACGATGATGTGCTGAAACAGGTGATTGCCAATAACAAATCTGACGTACAAAAAATTTCTTACGGGCTGCCTCAATTTGAAGTAAATAATGGTGTTACCTCCATTTTGCATGAAGGTAAGCGTTATGAGCTGCAAATATTTGGTGAGCACAATATGCTGAATATGGAAGCGGCCCGCTCGGTTTGTAATGCGCTGGGAATTGATACTGCGGATTACTATCAGTACATCGCTACGTTTAAGGGAGCAGCCCGGCGGCTGGAATTATTAGGGAAAAGCGATACCGCCAATGTGTATAAAGATTTTGCCCATTCGCCCTCAAAGTTAAAAGCTACTATACATGCGGTTAAAGAACAGTTTACCGACCGGCAACTGGTGGCGTGTATTGAGCTGCACACTTTTAGTAGTTTGAACGAAAATTTCTTAAGTGAGTATGCCGGATCAATGGACGAGGCAGATGTCGCAATAGTATATATTGATCATCAGACATTTACTCATAAGAAAATGAAACCTTATGGAGAAGATACCGTAAAAGAAGCTTTCAGGCGAACAAATTTAAAATTATTTAACAACGCCGATGTGTTACTTGAGTATTTGGAAAGTATCAATTTCAAACAGAAGAATTTGTTAATGATGAGTTCAGGTAATTTCGGCGGGATGGATTTGAAAAATTTAACACTAAAGGTTGTTAACAAAACAGTTTGAGAGCATTTAAATACCAAAAATATAATTGTAACTTTATTAACTATTAAGAAATCCTTATCCTTAATCAAAGAATAATGAAATCATTAGGCAAGAAAATCAGATTACTACGCCACCAACAAGGTTGGAGCCAGGATGATGTAGCGAAGCGGTTGGACATTTCTATTCCTGCTTTTTCAAAGATTGAAACCGGTATCACCGACATCAACTTATCAAGGCTCGAACAAATTGCTACCCTGTTCGAAATGTCGGTTGTGCAGTTGCTTACTTTTAACGATGCTGAATACGAGCAAAAGTATGTAAACGAACTGGAAACCGTGAACAAAAAACTTATGGATAGAGAAATCGAGATGATTGATCTTCAGAAGAAGGTAATTGAACTATTTGAAGAACTTCGTCAAAAACAGATTGCCTAAATGTTATACATAAAAAACCGGGATTAACTGCCCGGTTTTTTATGAAAACACATAACGCATAGTAGCGTGCTTTTTACCAAGCTTGGCTTCCATAGCCTGTTGCAGCGAAAGCATTTGCTCGTTAAAATCTCCCACCCACGAAAGTTCCAGTTCGTCGTATTGCTTTAGCGGCAGTACATATTCCTTAATTTTTATGAACAGCACTGATTCCAGTCCGTGCTTTTGAAACTTCTTTTTTGTGCCCATTACTACGGCGCGCATACGTTTCACACCCTTCCAGCGATAGTATAAAAACTTAAGCTTCCCAATCAGGTCCAGCTTTCCGTTCAGGTGCTTGAAAATTTGATTGGCGTCGGGTAAAATAAGTAAAAATGCAGCCGGCTCATTATTTACATAAGCAAACCAGATGAGATTTTCATCAATCAGCGGCTTCATCTTTTTAAAGGTTTCCAAGATGGTATTACGG
>CAXTCH010000485.1:0-2623 GCA_964241945.1 uncultured Mucilaginibacter sp. | reverse complement strand
ATTTCGGGTTTGTCGGTTCCGGGGTTTATGGTTTCGGCCTGTAAGCCGGTAATGTATTCATAACGGTTACCGCCATTGTATTCAATCCTTACTTTGGCCTGATCTTCACCGTTATGGTTAAATATTTTAATACGCCGGTGGGTTTCAAGTACGATATTAAAGCTTTGATCGTAATACAATGTTCCCTTGTCGAACAATACCATAGCATTGGCCTCTTTTTCAAAATCGCAGGCTTTGAGTTCAAGGTCGGCTTGGCTTATTTTTCCAAAGGGCTGAGCTTCAGGAACTGCGGGAACAGCTGTTTGCGCAACGGCGGTAGCCGACACCATCAGCCCGAAGGCTATAGGTAAGCTTAATTTTTTAAACATTGTGATAAGAGTTTAACAGCTAAATATAAAACAGGACCTTAGCAGCTGGTATATTGTAACATAAATATTACAATTAATTAAACTCGCAATCAGCATTTGAAAGATGGCTAACTATTTTAAACAGTTAGTGTTATCAAGTGCATATTATATGTAACCAGTCATGACCTACGATGTTATTATTATTGGCAGCGGTATCAATTCACTGGTAGCTGCTGCGCTGTTAGCCAAAAAGGGTAAAAAGGTATGCGTTTATGAAAAGAACCAAAAGTTTGGCGGTAACATCGCTACCGAAGAAATTACACTACCAAGCTTTAAGCATGATGTATATTCGGCATGGCATCCGCTGTTTGTCACCTCGCCTGCTTACCGGGAGCTGAAAGACGATTTAGCAGCCGAAGGATTGATTTACCTGAATACCGATGTACGTTGCGGCGTGATTACCGAAGATGGCAAAAGCGCCGTACTGGTAAAAGGGCGCAACCAAAATGCAGCCAACTTTAACCACATTCATATTGAGGATGGCGACCGCTATGCAGAAGCCATGAAAGAATTCGCCAGCAATGCCCCTTTTGTTTATAATTTATTAAACAGCAACCCGCACTCATGGAAAAGTGCAGCTCTGGGAATAAAGGAACTGTTTCATTTAGGCGGATCCGAGAACTTTATCAATTTTGCAGGCAAGGCTTTGGGCAACGCCCGGAAGTGGCTCAGCAATACGTTTGAAAGCGAATTGCTGCAAACGCTGATAGCGCCCTGGCTGCTGCATGCCGGCATCGGGCCCGATGATGCCACCGGCAGCCTGATTGCACCGCTGATGGCCGCTACCATTGAAGAAGCCGGCCTGCCTATACCGCAGGGAGGCGCGTACCAACTGGCCGAAGCGCTGGTAAACATTGCTAAAAAACATGGTGCAGAGTTTTGCCCCGGCGTAATGGTACAGCACCTGCTGGTTACCAAAGGCAAGGTGCTGGGCATACGGGCCAAAGCCTCCGATTACCTGGCAGAGTACGTATTGGCCAACGTATCGCCCACTTATTTGTACCAGCAACTGCTGCGCAATGAAAACCTGCCAAAAACCACCATTAAGCAAGCAGCCGCCTATCAGTATGGCCGTGCCGGGATGCAATTGCATTTTGCCCTCAGTGAGCCACTGGATTGGGATAATCCGGAATTGAAAGGGGCAGGCATTATACATTTGTGTGATAGTGTAGCAGCGTTAAGTCTGGCAGTTAATCAGGCCTCCAACGGGTATTTGCCCGAACTGGCTACCGTGGTGGTTGGTCAGCCCACCGCTATTGATCCGTCGCGGGCACCCGAAGGCAAACATATTTTGTGGGTGCAGTTACAGGAAATGCCCAACATCAAAACTTTTAAGGGCGATGCTGCCGGCCTGATTGATACCAGCAACGGTTATACGGCTGAAGTATGTGCCGCTTATGCTGAGCGCATTATAGAACGTATACAAAAACATGCGCCTAATTTTAAAAGCGCTATCCTGAAGCATACCATCGTTACACCCATGGATTTGGAAAGCTATAATCCCAACCTGGTAGGCGGCGACCCTTATTGCGGAGCAGCCAGCATTGACCAGTTTTTGTACGGGCGACCGTTTGCAGATTCGTACAATCATGATACACCTGTTAAAAACCTGTATCATATTGGTGCAGCTACGCATCCGGGACCGGGCCTTGACGGTATGTCGGGCTATTTGGTAGCCAAAGAGATAGGATAATAGCAGCGTTGCCCTGATAAATGTATGCCCCGCTATACGCTGTAAGCAAAGCTGTATAATTTTGCTGGCAGTATATTTTTTAAACTTCTTAATAAACGATAGTCAGATAAATGAATTTTTAAATTTTTGATGGTCGAACCGGGCTTTTGGCATCATTATCGTATAGTATTATACAACAACTATAAAACTGACGACTATGAAAACTATCAACACAACCGACATACTTTTAAAGGCTTTAGACATCGAATTAAAAAAGATGCTGCAGCAGGATTTGCAAAATTTCCGCACCCATCAAATTAAAAAGCAGCTGATTAAAAAAGCGGCTTAATCTATAAGATCTTTATTCCTATCTACCCTATGAAAACATGAAAGCTTACTGCGTTGCAGTAAGCTTTTTTTGTTGACTCACTGTTATTATCTTTATTACTTTCGTCATTATATACCCTTGTCATCCTAAACTTGTTTCAGGATCCCATTTGCTAAGTCAACGGGATACATATCACCGGGCTTGTCCTGTGGGGTG
>CAXTCH010000484.1:0-2637 GCA_964241945.1 uncultured Mucilaginibacter sp. | reverse complement strand
ATTTTAACCAGTTCCGATACACGCAATACGTACTTGTTGCCATAATCTTCCTCAATGTTTTGCGTAGAATCGAATACATGGCGGATGTAGCCCAGCAAGTTATTTTCTTCACCATCAATACCTGCCAGGTGAGCCGTATACAAACGCTGTAAACCCATGGCCGACAAGCGCTGCTGCAATCCTTTTAAAACCCGGTGAGCCCGCTGGTCGTGAGTATGTATCCTGAGCACATCTTCAAATAAAGCGGTTGCTCTCCACTCCTCATTCTTTTCCAGCCGCACATGCAGCAGGCGGCGTTCATAAACTTCATAAGCTGCAGTAAGCAGCCCCTCAAAACTGCCATCGTAGATTAAAGTAGTCATGATTTAAAACAGATTAAGTTGAACAGGTGATGCTTTTAAATATTTACTATGCGATTCAGATAAAATGAATTGCTTAATGGCGGTTCCCGTTAAATCGCGCCGTTCAAATTGTGGACTATGGCAGGTTATAAAATATTTTGCCCGGTTAATGGCCACTCCTATTTTTTTTAATTGCTCCCAACCCAGGCGGCCAAACTGCCTGGCACTTACAATTTTCTGAGCAGACAGTAACCCGATACCAGGAATGCGTACAATTACTTTTAAATCAGCTTTATTTATATCAATGGGAAAGACGTGAAGATTACGCAGCGCCCAGCCCAGTTTGGGGTCAATATCTAAATCCAGGTGCGGTTGCTCAGTATCTAATATTTCATTTACATGAAAACCGTAATTACGCATCAGCCAATCGGCCTGGTAAAGGCGGTTTTCGCGCACCATGGGTACGGCGGTATGGATGTCGGGCAAACGGCTGTCGCTCAACACTGGTACGTAGCCTGAATAATATACCCGCTTCATGTTAAAATTTTTATAGAAGTGGTTAGCTACATGCAGTATTTGCCGGTCGTTCTCGGGCGTGGCACCAATAATTACCTGTGTGCTTTGCCCGGCCGGTGCAAAAGCCGGGGTGCTTTTAAACAACTTTTTTTCTTCGTTATGCAGGATGATTTCATTTTTCAGATAACGCATCGGCTTAATCATTTCCTGGTGGCTCTTGTCGGGCGCTAGCAATTTCAGGCCGGCTTCGGTAGGCATCTCCAGGTTTACACTTAAACGGTCTGCATATAAACCGGCTTCATGCATCAGCTCGTCGCTTGCGCCGGGAATAGATTTTAAGTGGATATAACCATTAAAATTATGCTCGGTGCGCAGCTTTTTGGCAATGCGTACCAGTCGTTCCATGGTAAAATCAGCATCTTTAAAAATACCGGAACTTAAAAATAATCCCTCAATGTAATTACGACGGTAAAAACTGATGGTTAAGTCCACCACTTCTTGTACGGTAAAGGCAGCGCGTTTAATGTCATTGCTCTTTCGCGACACGCAGTAAGCGCAATCAAAAATACAATGATTAGTAAGCAAAATTTTAAGCAGCGAAACACAACGGCCGTCTTCGGTATAAGTATGACAAATGCCGTTACTGGCATTGCCCAGGCCTTTATCCTTGTTTTTGCGTTTACTGCCGCTCGAAGCGCACGATACATCATACTTGGCAGCATCAGCTAAGATATTCAGCTTTTCGGTAATACGCGTTGAATCCATAAGTAAATCAAAAATACTAATAATATTAGCAAAACAAAATCCTTGCCAACAAACATTTTTCCACAAACAAGGGTTAGTGTATCGAAATTAGGTAGATTCTTACTTAGTGTAATGAAAAATAAACGACATGGAAAAAGTGTATACAGCAGTGGTAACTGCCAAAGGTGGACGTGATGGCCACATCAAATCATCAGACGGTGTACTGGAAGCCGATTTAAAAAAACCGGCAGTAATGGGCGGCGAAGATGGTTATACCAATCCCGAACAATTATTTGCAGCCGCCTATGGCGCTTGCTATCTCGGTGCTTTAAGTGCCGTAGCAAAAAATGATAACACTGAGGTAAGTGAAGCTACTGCCGAAGTGCAGGTAAGTCTGGTAAAAGATGCAAATGCTTTTATACTGGCGGCAGAACTGCATGTGCATATCCCGGGAAAATCTTTGGAAGAAGCGCAGAAGCTGGCTGAAAAAGCCCACCGGGCCTGCCCTTACTCAAAGGCGGTAAGAGGTAATATTGAAGTGAAGGTATTAGCGGTATAAAACAGCCATACCTTAAATAGAAAAAAGTGTCATTGCAAGGAACGAGGCAATCTTTGACTTACAGAGCGGCTCTGCATAGTTTATGATTGCTTCGTTCCTTGCAATGACACTTTTTGTAATATCACTTAAGAAACTACTTCCTCTTTTAGCTGCGTATGCTCAGGACGGCCGTTTTTAAATGCTTTACGAGGCGTTAAACCTAATAATTCAAACATGGCCATATCCGTATCGAAAGATGGGTTTGGCGTGGTTAATAACTTTTCACCGGCAAATAGAGAATTAGCGCCTGCCATAAAGCACATGGCCTGCTCCACCGTACTAATTTCGGTACGACCGGCGGACAAGCGCACTACAGTTTTGGGCATAATTATGCGGGTAGTGGCAATCATGCGCACCATATCCCAAACCGAAACCCTCGGCTGATCGGCTTGGGTGAAACTGTGGAAGATCGTATTTCAATGCTGAAAACCTTAAGCA